>NZ_LSJT01000043.1:0-37585 GCF_001556795.1 Dermacoccus sp. CCH2-D9 | reverse complement strand
GCCGACGAGCGCCGCGAGCATCGCCGACGGCCCGAGCAGATACGCCGCGACGGGGATGACGGCCGCCGAGGCGAGCGCGGGGATCCACGGCGGGCGGAACTTGGCCGGCGGCATCGCCATGAGCAGCTCGCGCGTGCCGACGACGGACGCGGCCGTCGCGAGGACGACGAACGCCTCCTTGCGGATGAGCAGAGACGCGAGGACGAGCACGCCGAGCACGAGTGCGGCCGTGATGGCGGCCTTGAGGTCGCGCCCGGCCTTGTTCTTCTTCGCGGGGGCGGGCGCGAGCGTCTCGGACACGACCTTCGAGCCCACCCCCGGCGGGGGTGGGCTCGAAGGCTGCGCCGAAGCGGGCATGCCGAATGCGAGCGTGCGTCGAGGTCAGACCTCGAGCAGCTCGGCCTCCTTGCCCTTGAGCAGCGCGTCGACGGTGTCGACGCGCTTCTTCGTCATGGCGTCGAGGTCCTTCTCGGCGCGGGCGCCGTCGTCCTCGCCGACCTCCTTGTCCTTGACCAGCTTGTCGATGTCCTGGTTCGCCTTGCGGCGCACGTTGCGCACGCTGACGCGGCCGTTCTCGGCCTTGTCCTTGGCCATCTTGATGTAGTCCTTGCGGCGCTCCTCGGTGAGGGCGGGCAGGATGCAGCGGATCTGGTTGCCGTCGTTGCTCGGGTTGACGCCGAGGTCGGAGTCGCGCAGCGTCTTCTCGATCTCGGAGATGGCCGACTTGTCGAACGGGATGATGAGGATCGTGCGCGCCTCGGGCGTCTGGAACGACGCGAGCTGCTGCAGCGGCGTCGGCGCACCGTAGTAGTCGACCGTCAGGCGGTTGAACATCGCCGCGTTCGCACGGCCGGTGCGGATCGAGGCGAAGTCCTCCTTCGTGGCCTCGATCGCCTTGTCCATCTTCTCCTCGGCCTCGAGGAGGATCTCGTCAATATCCATGGTTTCGCTCTCGTTTCTCGGACGTTCTCGGGAACAGCCACGTTCGGCCCCGCGTCAGGACGCGGAGACCACCGTGCCGATCTTCTCACCCTGCAGGGCGCGGGTGATGTTGCCTTCACCCTCCATGCCGAACACGACCATCGGCAGCTTGTTGTCCATGCACAGGCTGAACGCTGCGGCGTCGACGATCTTGAGCCCGCGCGCCAACGCGTCGGCGTGCGTGACGACATCCAGCTTCACCGCGTCGGGGTTCTTGCGCGGGTCATCGGAGTAGACGCCGTCGACACCGTTCTTCGCGACGAGCACGGCGTCGCATTTCGTCTCGAGCGCACGCTGCGCGGAGACGGTGTCGGTCGAGAAGTACGGCATGCCCGCGCCGGCACCGAAGATGACGACGCGGCCCTTCTCCATGTGACGGATCGCACGGCGCGGGATGTACGGCTCGGCGACCTGCGTCATCTCGATGGCCGACTGCACGCGCGTGTCGATGCCCTCCTTCTCGAGGAAGTCCTGCAGCGCCAGGCAGTTCATGACGGTACCGAGCATGCCGATGTAGTCGGCACGCGCACGATCCATGCCCTTCTGCTGCAGCTCGGCACCGCGGAAGAAGTTGCCGCCACCGACGACGACCGCGACCTGGATGCCGCTGCGCACGGCCGGCGCGATCTGGCGAGCGATGCCCCGCACGACGTCGGGGTCGACGCCGACGCTGCCGCCGCCGAAGACCTCACCGGAGAGCTTGAGCAGCACTCGGTCGTACCTGGGGATCGCCGGGGAGGCGTTCACCCTCTCGCTCGCGTCGGTGTCGCTCACTTCGCCTCCTGGCGCTTCGTCGGGCATGAGTCGGCCAATCTTTTCACACTGCTGAGGGCAGCCGAAAAACTTCAGTCTGCGAGCGGAGCGTACGTCGCGCCCAGTGCTGTGTCTTGCCCGGGGGTGAGGGTGACGGCGTCGTCCTTGATCGTGGCCGCCTCGACGCAGACGAACCGCGGCCACGCGTCGTCGGGTACGTCCGCGAGCGAGGCGGTCTTCTGCTGGGCGGGGTTCCACACGACCGCATCCGGCAGATTCTCGCGCTCGATGCGGTAGATCGGCGTCCGCCCCTCCGTCCGCCCCTGGACGACGGTGATGGGCTGTTTCGGCGCCGTGACGACGACGTCGACCTCGCCGTCGAACGTCAGGTCACCCTCGACGCGTGAGCGCTCCCCGCTGGCCTGATCGAGCATCGACGCACCCGTCAGCCCTTCGACACGCACCGTGCGCACGTCGTCGACCGCGAGATACGTGTGCAGCGCTGCCTCGAACGTCAGCGGGTCTGAGCCCTCGTTGCGCACGACGAGGCGCAGCCCGAGAGCATCGCCGAACGTGATCTCGAGGGTTGCGAACAGCCCCAGCGGCCAGTGCTCGGCGCCGTCGAGCTGCGCGACCGCCTCGGGAGTGACCACGAGCGAGACGATGACCGCCTCGCCCTCCTCGCGCACCGAGTGCAGCCTCCACCGCGCCCGACGCGCCAGGCCGTGCGACGGCGACAGCCCGCCGTCACGGCCCGCACCGAACCACGGGAGACACACCGGGACGCCGCCGCGGATCGCCGTCGACGGACCCGCCTGTGCCAACGGACTCAGCCACAACAGCTCACGCCCACCACGCGGCACGAAACTCGTCACCTGACCGCCGTGCAACTGCACGACACCCGACGACCGCGGCCCTAATACCTCCAGCGCCGGCAGGCCCGAGACCCCCTCGACGCGACGCACGCACTCCGGCAGATCCACCATGAAGCCACTCATGGACACACGCTAGTCCCTCCAGCGACGTGACGAGCCCCCACCTCACGCCGCGAGGCCCGGACGCGCTGCGCGCGATCCGGGCCTCGTCTGGCGCCATGCGGTGAGTTGAACGAGCGGTGCCAGACGCCATTCTTTCTGGCGTCTGACTTCGCGCTCACCTACGGCCGAGGCCCGGACGCGCTGCGCGCGTCTGGGCCTCAACCTCCGGTTCCCGCTCGGTCACACACCGACCTTGAACCGCGCAAAGCCCGAAACCTCCGCGCCTGCCTCATCAGCGACCTTCTTGACCGTCTTCTTCGCGTCCTTCGCGAACGGCTGCTCCAGCAGCACGTTCTCCTTGAAGTACCCGTTGACACGGCCCTCGATGATCTTCGGCAGAGCAGCCTCCGGCTTGCCCTCCTCCTTGGCCGTGGCCTCAGCGACACGACGCTCGTTCTCCACGACCTCGGCGTCGATCTCGTCGCGCGTCAGCACCGACGGGGAGAACGCGGCGATGTGCATCGCGATGTCACGAGCCGTCGCCTCGTCGCCACCCTTGAGTGCCACGAGAACACCGATCTGCGCCGGCAGGTCAGGGCTCGTCTTGTGCAGGTACGCCGTCACGTTCTCGCCCTCGAGACGCGCCACACGACGCACCTCGATCTTCTCGCCGATCGTCGCGTTGGCCTCGTCGAGAACCTCCGCGACCGTCTTGCCGCCCATGTTGCTCTTCAGCAGCGCATCGGCGTCAGCGGCCTCGACCGCGACAGCCTGGTCGAGAACCTGCTCGGCGAGGGCGATGAACTTGTCGCCCTTCGCGACGAAGTCGGTCTCGCAGTTGACCTCGACCAGTGTGCCGACGCCGTTCTCGACCTTCGCGGCGACGAGGCCGTTCGAAGCGGAACGACCCTCGCGCTTCGTCACGCCCTTGAGGCCCTTGACGCGCAGGATCTCGGTGGCCTTGGCCTTGTCGCCGTCAGCCTCGTCGAGTGCCTTCTTGACGTCCATCATGCCGGCGCCGGTAGCTTCGCGCAGCGCCTTGATGTCAGCGGCGGTGTAGTTCGCCATGAGTGTTTCGCTCCTCTGAGTCGAAAGAATGCAGGGGGTTTACGCTCCCCCGGCGCCGACACTGCCACGAGCAGTGCCGGCGCCGGGGGAAGACGTCATGAACGTCGAGCCAGTTTCTCAGGCCTGGGAGTCGGCGACCTCGGTCGCCGTCTTCTCGTCGACCTCGGCCACGGCAGCGGCCTCGTCAGCGTTCGTCGAGTCAGCGGCAGCCGTCTCGTCAGCAGCCTTCTTGATCGACGACGGACCCGTCTCGGTGTCCGTGTCAGCGGCGGCCTTCGCGCCGGCGTCGGAGGCGAGCAGCTCGCGCTCCCACTCGGCCATCGGCTCGGCGGCCGACTCGCCCGACTTGCCGGACGATCGGGCGACGAGGCCCTCGGCGACGGCGTCGGCGATCACGCGGGTGAGGATGCCGACCGAACGGATGGCGTCGTCGTTGCCCGGGATCTTGTAGTCGACCTCGTCGGGGTCGCAGTTCGTGTCGAGGATCGCGATGACCGGCAGGCCCAGCTTGCGCGCCTCGTCGACGGCGAGGTGCTCCTTCTTCGTGTCGACGATCCAGACGGCCGACGGGATCTTCGACATCTCACGGATGCCGCCGAGGACGAGCTCGAGCTTCGCCTTCTCACGCGACAGGAGCAGCAGCTCCTTCTTCGTGTAGCCGGAGCCGGCGACGTCGTCGAAGTCGAGAGCCTCGAGCTCCTTCAGGCGCGCGAGGCGCTTGCTGATCGTCTGGAAGTTCGTGAGCATGCCACCGAGCCAACGGTGGTTGATGTACGGCATGCCGACGCGGGTGGCCTGCTCGGCGATCGACTCCTGAGCCTGCTTCTTCGTGCCGACGAACAGGATCGTGCCGCCGTGGGCGACCGTCTGCTTGACGAACTCGTAGGCGTCGTTGATGTAGGTCAGCGACTGCTGGAGGTCGATGATGTAGATGCCGTTGCGCTCCGTCATGATGAAGCGCTTCATCTTCGGGTTCCAACGACGGGTCTGGTGTCCGAAGTGGACGCCGCTCTCGAGGAGCTGGCGCATGGTGACGACGGCCATGCCGAAGTCCCCTTTCATGTCGAGGTTTCAGTTCGTGCAGCCGGATTGCTGCCCTGGCGGCCCGACCATCACCCACCGTCGGCCATTCCCCTCACAGAGGTTCACGATCGACGGACCGAAGGGCGAGGGCCCGCGACGTACGCCCTGCGAGAGCAGGATGTACGAGGCGTGAGGCCACGCGAATTCGTCTCGCGGCCCGCCCACACATCACCTCTGCTCGACCCGGCTCTCGAGACGGAACTCGAAGCCGGAGGTGCGATCAGGTGGGCGACGCGCATCAGGGCACACAAGACGTGCCTCCAGCGTACCGGCTCGAGGGGGCAACCCGAAATCGCCGCCAGGGGTCCTAGATTGGAGCGATGAGCGACTCGACGACGCCAGCACCGCAGACCTCGCCCGCGCCCCGTGCGGGCCGACGCAGCGCCATCCGCCCCGCCGGCGGGCAGACGATCTTCTCGCGCATGACGGCGCTCGCGGCCGAGACCGGCGCGCTCAACCTCGGCCAGGGCTTCCCCGACGCCGACGGCCCCGAGGCCGTGCTCGCAGCGGCCCGCCAGGCCATCGCCGACGGCGCGAACCAGTACCCGCCGGCGCGTGGTGAGCGGACGCTGCTCGAGGCGATCGCCGCGCACCAGCACCACTGGTACGGGCTGGAGGTCTCCCCCGACACCGACGTCCTCGTCACCGTCGGAGCGACGGAGGCGCTGGCGAGCGCGATCCTCGCGTTCGTCGAACTCGGCGACGAGGTCGTCGTGTTCGAACCCACCTACGACTCCTACGCCGCTGACATCGCGCGTGCCGGCGGCGTGCGGCGCACGGTGCCGCTACGTTTCCCCGACTTCGCGCTCGACGAGGACGCCCTCGCCGCGGCGTTCAGCGAGCGCACCGCGCTCGTCCTGCTCAACACGCCGCACAATCCGACCGGCAAGGTCTTCACCGCGGCGGAGTGCGCGACGATCGCCGAGCACGCCGCGCGCCACGACGCCGTCGTCATCAGCGACGAGGTGTACGAACACCTCGCGTTCGCGCCGCACGAGCACATGCCCTTCGCGAGCACCCCCGGCATGCCCGAGCGCACGCTGACGATCAGTTCGGGTGGCAAGACGTTCAGCACGACGGGGTGGAAGATCGGGTGGGTCAGTGGCCCTGCCGACCTCGTCGCCGCGGTGGCGAACGTCAAGCAGTTCTTGACCTTTGCGAGCGGCACGCCGCTGCAGCACGGCATCGCGGCCGGGCTGTGCCTGCCCGACGCGTTCTTCGCCGAACAGCGCGCCGAGATGGCGGCCCGCAGTGCTCTGCTCGTCGACGGACTGACGCGCGCCGGGTTCGACGCCGTTGCGCCACAGGGCGGCTATTTCGTCCTCGCCGACGCGGCGCCCCTCGGCGTCGACGACGCAGCCGAGTTCGCGCTGCGCCTGCCGACGGAGGCGGGGGTCGTCGCGATTCCGGCGTCGGCGTTCTGCGACGATCCGGACGCCTCCGGCATGACGAGTGTGCTGCGCTTCGCGTTCTGCAAGCAGCGCTCCGTCATCGACGCTGCGATCGAGCGGCTTGTGGATACGTACGGCCGCAGCGCGCGAACGACGTGATCTGCAGGCCCGTCCACAGGGTCTCGGGCTGACGCCGCGGCCCCACGGCGTGTGCGCTGCAGACTGTCGACATGGCCATCCTGCGCATCGTCTCGTCCCTGCTCGCCGTGGGTTCCGCCGGCCTCGTGGGGTTCGCCGTGGTGAGCCCGTCGGTGGTGGGATCGTCGGTGGTGGGCCCCTCTGTGGTGGGCGGGGCTGAGAAACCGAGGGCCTCGATGCCCGTCCGGCCGCGGCTCACCCGGCCAAGGGTCGAACGCCCGGGCGTTGCGCCGCTGCCGCCACGACGTTCGGCACCACCGCAACCGTCGCTGGAGCCCATGGCGGTCGTCGGCACGCACCGCGGAGAGCCCATCACGCAGGCCCTCACTCAGGCGAGCGTCGACACGAGCCGGAAAGCAACCACCGCGCAAGCGCTCGCCCGACCCAGCGTCGGCGCGCTGGACGATGCGCCCAGTGCCGGGTTCGCCTGGCCGGTCACGCCGCACGAGGTCGTGCGTCGCTTCGACCCGCCGGAGGTCGTGTGGGGCGCCGGTCACCGCGGCGTCGACCTGCGCTCGTCACCGGGAGCACCCGTCGTCGCGCCCTCTGACGGGGTCGTCACCTTCAGCGGCAGTGTCGCCGGGCGCGGCGTGCTGACGATCCGTCACCCCCAGGGGTTCGACACGACCTACGAACCTGTCAGTCACCAGGTGTCCAAGGGGGCGAGCGTGCATCGCGGGGAGCACGTGGCCGATCTCGAACCCGGGCACTGCGAGCCGGCATGCCTGCACTGGGGTTACAAGGTGGGGCCGAAGAGCTACCGCGACCCGCTGACGCTCATCGCGCACCGACGCCCCGTACTTCTTCCGCCCCTGTGAGCATCTGGCCTCGTCGGCGGCGCCGACACGTCAGGGGGCTTGGGTTGGCCCCCGCGGCACCAGAGACGCGGTTTCTCGACACGCGCGCCTCACGCGCGTGGGTGGGCCTGTTCGAACCCGGCCCGGAGGCGTTCGGCGGAGACGTGGGTATAGATCTGCGTCGTCGCGAGCGAGGCATGGCCGAGGTATTCCTGGACGGTGCGCAGGTCGGCGCCGCCCTCGACGAGGTGCGTGGCGGCACTGTGTCGCAGAGCGTGCGGCGACAGCGTCGGCGCGCCGTCGACGGACGCTGTCGCGCGGTTGACGAGTTCCCGGACGATGCGTTGGTCGATCCGACGCCCCCGCACCCCGACGAACAGGGCTCGCTCCCCATCGGCCGCGAGCGCCCCACGGCACCTCAGCCACCGTTCCAGTGCCTCCCGCGCAGGCAGACCGTACGGCACCATCCGTTCCTTGCGGCCCTTGCCCATGACACGCACGAGCTGGTTCGCCTCGTCGAGCGCACTCACGTCGAGGGAGGCCAGCTCGCCCACGCGCATGCCGGAGGCGTAGAGCAGTTCGAGGACGGCGGCGTCCCGAGCCCTGACGGCGCGCTCTTCGGGACCGGCCGCAGGTGTCGGTGCTGACTGATGGGGCGAGACGGTCTCCGTCGGCGCTGCCCCTGCCTCACCCGCTTCGGAGTCGACGTCGACGGCCGCCTCAACTGACTGGCGTGTGGCGGAGCCGGCATCAGCGGCTGTTTCACCGCAGCCGCGTGCGGCGGGGACGGCCGCGGCCGCTGCCTCGTCCGCCGCATCGAGGATCGCGGCGGCCTGATCGACTCGCAACACCTCGGGCAGTGACGTCATGCGGCGCGGCGCGCTGAGTCGCACCGACGGGTCGGTCGCGATGACGCCCCTGCGGCGCGCCCAACGACAGAACGTCTTGACCGCCGACACCCGTCGAGCCAGGGTGCTGCGCGAGTTGCCCGCCTCGCTCTGCGCGGCCAGCCAGCTGCGCAGGTCGTTGAGGGTGAGGTCGGACCACGAGGCGACGTCGGCCCCCGTCAGGTGGAGGCGCAGGGACGCCAGGTCGACGGAGTAGGCACGCACCGTGTTGGTCGAACGGTCGCGTTCGGCACTCAGGTGATCGAGGAACTGCTCGATCACCCGTTCACTCGGCCCACGTGGCTGGCTCGGTCCACTCACCCGACGAGAGTACGTCCCGCCGCGTCACACCGCTCGCAGCACACGTCGCAGGAAGCGCCCGTCGTCCCTGGTCCCGCTCCGGGGGCGTTCCAACGAACGACCGCGAAAGTGGCGTTCGCGATCCCCTGGTGCTGTGTGGGTGGGCGATCCGTTCACGCCTTGCGCCACCCTCCGTCCTCACGCGCTGCCAGACCGGCTGCGAGCAGCTCCCCGAGGGCTGAGACGACCTCGCGCTCCGGGCGTCCCGCGGTGCGCGCCACACGTTCCAGGGAGGTCGGCTCACGCAGCGGCAGCGCGTCCCAGACCAGGCGCGCCCGCGGTCCGACGGCGTCCTCGGGCCGCGCGAGCACGGGCAGCGTGTCACGTGTCGTGGCGCGCGGGCCGTAGGAGCCGACGAGTTCCATGACGTCCTCCGCCCCGGTGACGAGCACGGCGACTCCGTCACGCACGAGCTCGTGGCAGCCGGCGCTCGCCGCTGACGTGACCGGGCCGGGCACCGCGCCGACGACGCGGTTGAGTTCCTCGGCTCGCCGGGCCGTGCTGAGCGATCCGGAACGCAGCCCCGCTTCGACGACGACCGTCCCGGGAGCTAGCGCGGCGATGAGCCGGTTGCGATGAAGGAAACGCTGGCGCATCGGCGCGAATCCCAGGGGCATCTCGCTGACGATGACGCCGCGCTCCCTGATGCGCGCGAACAGTTCTTCGTGCGCCGTGGGATACACGCGATCCACGCCTCCCGCGACGACGCAGACGGTGTCGGCGTCTCCGGCGAGCGCCCCGCGGTGCGCCGCGGCGTCGATGCCGAAGGCTCCCCCGGACACGACGCTCACCCCGTGCGTGCCGACGCCCAGCGCGATCTGCGCCGCGATCCGCTGCCCGTAGTGCGTCGCGGCGCGCGCCCCGACGAGCGCGACGGAACGTTCTGCGGCGCAGGCGAGATCCCCCTCCCCGATGACGAAGAGTGCGTGCGGCGTCTCGGGTAGCTCGTCGAGCCCGGTGGGCCACTCCTCGTCGCCGGGTACGAGCACCCGCGCTCCCACGACGTCGAGGCGCCGGCGTTGCTCGTCGAGGTCGAGGGCGCGTAGCCGCGTCGTGAAGTTCTCCCATTTGTCAGGGGATTCCTCGACGGCGGAGAGCGCCTCCTCGTGCCCGAGGGTGTCGACGAGGGCGTGAGCCTTGGGATCGCGCGGTTCCGCGATGTGGGCCCACACGAGGCGCGCCGCCCGCTCGCCCGCACTCATGGCCGGGGCCGGCGCATCGTCGCGCGCCCCCGCTCGATCCGCTCGCGCAGCCGCGTGGGCAGGGCCGGGATCGAGGCAGGCCCCCAGGGTTGTCGACTCGGTGACGGAGAACAACGCCCCGCCCAGGGGCGCGGCGCGCCGGGTTTGGGGATCGAGCATCGAGGCATCGAGCGTCGCAGCGCCGAACGCCGAGATGCCGTCGTCGGGAACAGGGTCGAGATCGGTCATGACTCGGGGTGTCCTTCTCTGAGGGTGAGGGCCGTGAAGACGTCCTCACGGGTGGGGCGGTTCGCTCCACGCAGGTCGCACAGCGTCCACGCGAGCCGCAGGATGCGGTCGTAGCCACGCAACGTCAGGGAACCGGTGTCGAGCGCCTGGTCGAGCACCGCGATGTCGCCCGCCTCGAGCGCCCAGGGTGACGAACGCAGCACGGCGCCCGGAACCTGAGCGTTGAGGCGGTGCCCGAGCGGCGCCCATCGGGCGGCGGATCGCTCGCGCACCTCGAGGACCCGGTCGGCGACGCTCGCGCTCGCTTCCCCCGGCCCGGCCGCGAGGTCGCTGCGGGTGACCGCGTTGACCTGGAGGTGGACGTCGATGCGATCGAGCAGCGGGCCGGACAGTCGTTTGAGGTAGGTGCGGCGCGCCTTCGACGTGCACGTGCAGGCCGCGCCGCGGCCGATGTAGTGCCCGCAGGGGCACGGGTTGCTCGCAAGCACGAGCTGGAAGCGGCACGGATAGCGCACGACCTGCTCCGACCGCGCGATCGTCACGCTGCCGCGTTCGAGTGGCTGGCGCAGGCTGTCGAGCACCTCGCGACGAAACTCGGGGGCCTCGTCGAGGAAGAGGACGCCGGCGTGTGCCTGCGTCACCGCCCCAGGCCGTGGGCGCCCTGGCCCACCGCCGATGAGGGCGGGCATCGTCGTGCCGTGGTGCGGCGCGACGAACGGAGGTTTCTCGACGAGCGGCCCGCCGCGGAAGACGCCCATGACGGACTGGATGCTCGTCACGGCCATCGCCTCCTCCCGCGTCAGGGGCGGCAGGATGCCCGGCAGCCGGCTCGCGAGCAGCGTCTTGCCAGCACCGGGCGGCCCGATGAGCGAGACGTTGTGCCCGCCGGCCGCCGCCACCTCGAGGGCGGTTCGCGCCTCGTACTGGCCGACGACGTCGCGCATGTCGTCGCTGGGCGGGGCCTCGACGTCGTCGTCGGCGGGCTCCGGCCAGGGCAGGTCGAGAGTGCGTCCTTCGGCCCTGACTCGGTGGAACGCCACGACGTCCGACAGCGAGCGCACCGGGTGGATTCTCAGCCCCCACACGAGAGCGGCCTCGGCCGCGTTCGCCGTCGGCACGATCACCTCCCGCTGCCCGGCCTCCAACGCCGCGAGGCAGGCCGGGAGCACACCGTGGACGGGCCGCACCGTGCCGTCCATCCCCAACTCACCGATGTGCATGACGCCGGCCGCCTCGGCAGGACCCACCTGCCGGGTCGCGGCGAGCACGGCCACACCGATCGCGAGGTCGAGCCCGGCACCGGCCTTGGGCAGCGACGCGGGCGCGAGGTTGATCGTCAGGCGCGTGTCCGGAAAGGCGAGCTCCGACTGGATCATCGCCGAGCGCAAACGGTTCGGCGACTGCGAGATCGCCGTGTCCGGCATCCCGGAGATGATGACGCGGGGCAACCCCTGCCCGACGCTCACCTCGACGTCGACGACGGTGCCCTCGATGCCGGAGACGACGACGCCCTTCGTCATCCCGAAGCTCACAGGATCACCCGCCGACGATGGTCGACGCGGACGCCGGTGGCCAGCACGTCGACGCCGATGACGTCGATGCGCACCGCGGCGGCGGACACCTCGCGCTCGCGGAGCCACAGGCAGGCCAGGCGGCGCAGACGCAGGTGCTTCTCGTGCGTCACCGCCTCGACCGCGGGCCCGAAGCGTTGCGAACGTCGCGTCTTCACCTCGACGACGACGATCTCGCGCCCGTCACGCGCGACGACGTCGATCTCACCCTCGCTGCATCGCCAGTTCGTCTCGAGGATCTCGTAGCCGAGCGAGGCGAGGTAGGCACAGGCATGACGCTCGCCCTGCGCACCGAGCGTGCGCCGCGGGTCCGGCGGTGATGCGGCGCCCGTCGAGGGGGTCGAACGGGCCGCCGCCCCGGCCGGGGCCTCTCGCGTGGGTCGCGCCCGCCCGGCAGGTGGGGCGAGTTCGTGCTCGGTCGTGGTGCTCCCGGCGCGTGGCCGCGTCGAATTGTCGGTCATGGTGACCACCTCCGCACCCCAGCGAAGCGGGTGCGGGCACCTCAGCGCTCGTCGCCGGAGGCCACCCTGTGGAACAGGGGTGCAGCACGGTCCGATCAGCCCCTGCAGCCGTCACCGTCCCCAGGAGCGAGATGCGCCAGGCCGCCGACCCGCCCGTCGACACCGGCGCCACGCGAGCGGCGGCGCACAGCGCGAGCGCCATAGGGTCCAGGCCGGGCGGTTCAGTTCGTGAAGCCCGGCCCGTCGGGGATCTCGAGGTCGTTCTTGGCGAGTTCTTCGACGTTGACGTCCTTGAACGTCACGACGCGCACGTTCTTGACGAACCGCGCAGGGCGGTAGATGTCCCACACCCAGGCGTCCTGCATCGTCACGTCGAAGAACACGTCGGCGCCCTCACCGCGCACCGTCATGTCGACGGCGTTGCAGAGGTAGAAACGTCGCTCGGTCTCCACGACGTAGCGGAACAGGCCGACGACGTCGCGATATTCGCGGTACAGCGCCAGTTCCTGCTCGTTCTCGTACTGTTCGAGATCCTCCGCACTCATCGGGATCTCACTCCTCGTCGCTCGTCGGGGCGGGCACCGCGCCCGTGTCGCGGAAAGTCTTCCACGAGCGCCGATGCAGGTCGCATGCGCCGTGCGCGGCGATGGCCGCGAGGTGGTCGGGCGCGGAGTATCCCTTGTTGATCTCCCAGCCGTACACCGGGTGGTCGCGGGCCGCGTCGACCATCATGGCATCACGCTCCACCTTGGCGAGCAAACTGGCTCCGGCCACCGACGAGCACCGCATGTCGGCCTTGATCTGGGTGACGACGTGCCACGTCGGGGCGCTCTCCGGCTCGAGCAGGCCCAGCAGTCCGATCGTCTCGGGCTCGCTCAGCCAGTCGTGCTTGCCGTCGAGGATGACGACGTCCGGGCGCACGCTCAGCTGCGCGAGGGCGCGGGTGCCGGCCAGGCGCAGCGCGCGCGTCATGCCGAGCGCGTCGATCTCGGCGGGCGAGGCGTGGCCGACGGCGCCGTCGAACGCCCAGCGCCGAACGCGGCGCGCGAGATCGGGGCGCCTCGGCTCGGGCACGAGCTTGGAGTCCTTGACACCCTGCGGCACCGTCGACGTCGCCGCATCGACGACGCTGACGCCCACGCTGACGGGGCCCGCGAGCGCACCGCGTCCTACCTCGTCCATGCCTGCGACGAGTGCGTGCCCCGCGCGCAGCAGCTGACGTTCGAGGCGCAGGGTCGGGGTCGAACTCGTCATGCGTGCGTTCCCGTCATCGATCGTGCCGTCTCATCGTGCGCTCCAGTAGGTTTCGGCGACGGTGCCGATCACCGATTCGAGTGGGACGAACCCTCCACCCGGGTCACCGAGGTGGCCGCGGGAGTCATCCGAGAAGTCGCGGTTGTCACCGAGGACGAACAGGTGATCGGCTGGGACCCGCACCGAGAACGGCTCCGCCGAGGCGCGTCGCTGCCCCTGGGGCAGATACGGCTCGTCGACGACGCGCCCGTCGACGCGCAACCTGCCGTCGTGGCCGACGCTCACCGTGTCTCCGCCGACCCCGATGACGCGCTTGAGGTAGTCCTGGTCGTTCGGGCGGAACCCCAGCCACCCCGCGGCGGTGTCGAGTGCGCCGAGCACCCCGTCGCGCGGTGTCTGCTCGTAGAACACGTCGGCACCGGAGAAGACGATGACGTCACCCCGTCGTGGATGATCGTGCAGCTTGTCCACCACGATGCGATCCCCCACCTGATACGACGGCTGCATCGAACGCGACGGCACGGTGAACGTCTCCGCGACGAACGCGTGGACGAGCAGCAGCGCGACGAGGACGCCCGACAACACCCACCCGAGCACGCGCCGCAGCGAACGAGGACGCAGCGAACGCGTGCGCCGGGATGCGCCGAAGGCGCGGCCCCGCGTGGGGGTCGCGCCTTCGGGGTGACGCTCGTCGTCCATGGACGTCATGAGCCGTCTGGGAGCTGTGCGCGTTCTCAGGCCTTCTTGGCGGGAACCGCGTCTCGCTTCTCCTTGATCTTGGCTGCCTTGCCGCGCAGGTCGCGCAGGTAGTACAGCTTGGCGCGGCGCACGTCACCGCGCGTCACGACCTCGATCTTCTCGATCACGGGCGTGTGGACGGGGAACGTGCGCTCCACACCGACGCCGAAGGACACCTTGCGGACGGTGAAGGTCTCGCCGACGCCGCCGCCGTGGCGACGGATGACGACGCCCTTGAACACCTGGACACGCGAACGCGTGCCTTCGATGACCTTGACGTGGACGTTGAGCGTGTCGCCGGCGCGGAATTCCGGGACGTCGGAGCGCAGGCTCGCCGCTTCGATCGCGTCGAACTTGTTCATGTCGATCTCTCGTATCTGTGGCACGCGCAGGTTGCCACGGTCAGTTCCGGCCATGGTGGCCGGAAAGCTGTGCGGAACGTGCGGCATGTCGAGTCTCATGACCCGCGTGATCGACGAGGTGATGCCCGGGATGATCTACATCGAAACCCCGGGGGTACCTGCCGCACGAGTCACTCCCCCTGCGGCGGGGACTCATGGCGACATGACGCAAGGGTTCATCCTGCCAGGAACGGCCGCCATGAGGAAATCCGCAGCCCCGGCGCCCCGGCGAAAGACGCCCCCTGCCCGCCGGGCAGGCAGGGACGTGGGTACATGGAGAGGCGCGGTACGACGCTCAGCGCCCCCGGCGACGCTTGGTGAACACGACCGTCGTGCCGTTCGGCTGCACGACACCGCGGAACCCGGCCTTCTTGTAGAGCTTGAGGTTGTGCTCGCTGCCCGTTCCGGTGAAGAGCTCGAACCGCGTCGCGTCGCTCGGGGCGACCTCCTGGATGAACTCCAGCAACGCGCGCCCCAGGCCGCGTCCGTGCAGGTCGGGCACCACCATGAGCCGGCCGATGTGCCAGGTGTCGTCGACGAGCTTGCCCCGCACCGAACCGATGAACCGGCCGTCATGACGCAGGACGTACGTGTCCCACTCATGGAGCGACGCCGTGAGCGATTCGACCGTCTCGTGCTGTGCGGGGATCGTCAGCGTGTCGTTGAGGATGCCCTCACGCAGCCAGCACGCGTGCGTGCACGTCAGCAGATCGCCGACGTCGGCGGGCGTCGCCTTCGCGATCAGGGCACCGCCCCAGCGATCGTCGACGCCACCGGGCGTCACGGCCGAGGAGGCGTGCAGCAGGTCGGGACGACGCGCGGCCGTCCGCTCGAGGCGCTGCTGGTGTCGCCACGCGGCGACCTTGCCGTGATCGCCGGAGAGCAGCACCGGCGGCACCTCACGTCCCTGCCAGGTCGCGGGTTTCGTGTAGACGGGGTACTCGAGCAGACCGTCCTCGTGCGACTCCTCGACGAGCGACTCTGCGTTGCCCATGAACCCCGGCAGCAGCCGGGCCGCGGCCTCGATCATCGCGAGGACGGCGACCTCTCCCCCGTTGAGCACGTAGTCACCGAGGGAGATGACGCGCACCGGCATGACGTCGGCCGCAGCCTCGTAGACGCGTTCGTCGATACCCTCGTATCGGCCGCACGCGAAGATCAGCCAGTCCTCGTCTGCGAGTTCGCGCGCGAGCCGCTGCGTCAACACCTCACCACCGGGGCCGGGGACGATGAGCGTCGGCGTGCCGTCGCCCAGGGTGCGCACATGCTCGAGCGCTTCCCACCACGGCTGCGGCTTCATCACCATGCCGGCCCCACCGCCGTAGGGCGTGTCGTCGACGGTGCGGTGACGGTCGTGCGCGAAGTCGCGCAGGTCGTGCACGGCCACGTCGAGCAGGCCCTTGCGCTGCGCCTGACCGGGCAGGCTGAGCTTCAGCGGTTCGAGGTATTCAGGGAAGATCGAGATGATGTCGCAGCGCACGAGTTCAGTTCGCCTCCGCCGGATCGGTGGCCTCGAGCGCGGCGCTGTCGTCGGGGGCGTCGGGCGCATCGGGACGTGCGAGATCGAGCAGCCCCGGCGGGGGCGTGACGACGACGACGCGCGCGTCCTCGTCGATCTCGGGCACGATCTCCTCGACGAACGGCACGAGGATGTCGTAGCCCTCGACACCGTCGACGACGAGCAGATCCTGCACCTCGCGTGATTCGAGCGCCTTGACGACGCCGACCTTCTCACCGGCGACGACGACGTCGAACCCGAGCAGGTCCTCCTCGTACCAGGCGTCGTCCTCGTCGAGGTCGTCGGCCTCGGCGAGCAGCTTGATGCCGCGCAACCCTTCGGCGGCCGTGCGATCGGGCGCCTCGTCGAAGGCGAGCAGGTGGAGGCCGTTGTGAACGCGCGCCGAGCGCAGGGTCAGCGGGCCGCGTGAGGCCGGTTCCGTCTCGAACGTTTCGCCGGGCACGAACCGCTGCTCCGGCGAATCCGTGTGCAGCTGCACGGTCACCTCGCCCTTCAACCCGTGAGCCTTGCCGATCCGTGCCACGACGACGTCATCCATGCCGCCTATTGTCGCATCGCACCAGCACAGCCCTGGCGCCCGTGTCGCGGGCGCACCCCGCAGGTCCGCCACCGGCCCGACGCGCCCAAGCCCTTCGCGGCGCGACCACACCCCGGCCGCTCGCCCGGCCGACGCATCCGGCAATACGAAACCGCCCCCACCGTGACGGCGGAGGCGGTTTCGTCGGTGCGACAGCTCAGCGGGCGCGGTCGGTGTCGACGATGTCGACACGAACCGGGCGACCGCCGGCCAGCGCGGAGACCACGGTGCGAAGGGCGGAGGCGGTGCGACCGGAGCGGCCGATGACGCGCCCCAGGTCGTCGGGGTGCACGCGAACCTCGAGGAGTTCGCCGCGGCGCCCGTCCTTGTGACGCACGACGACGTCGCCGTCGTGGTCAACGATGCCCTTGACGAGGTGCTCCAGTGCTTCTTCGAGCACGAGGATCAGGCCTCTTCGGTCTTCTCGGCCTCGGCAGCCGGAGCGTCAGCGGCGGGGGCCTCGGCGGCGGGCGCCTCGGCCTTGGGGGCGTCAGCCTTCTTCTTGGCCGTGGTGGCGCCGTCCTTCGAGGAGTCCGTCGCGTTCTGCGCAGCCTTGAGAGCGGCCTCGTAGAGGGCCTTCTTGTCGGCCTTCGGCTCGGCCTTCTTCAGCGTGCCCTCGGCACCCGGCTCGCCCTTGAACTTCTGCCAGTCACCCGTGATCTTGAGCAGCGCGGCGACCTGCTCGGTCGGCTGCGCGCCGACGGAGAGCCAGTACTGCGCACGCTCGGAGTCGATCTCGATGAGGCTCGGCTCCTCCTTGGGGTGGTACTTGCCGATCTCCTCGATCGCGCGGCCGTCACGCTTCGTCCGGCTGTCCATGACGACGACGCGGTACTGGGGCTGACGGATCTTGCCGAGGCGCTTGAGGCGAATCTTGACTGCCATGGTGGCGGTCTCACTTTCTGTTCGTGTGAACCACGGCAAGACCGAAGGGGGTGTGACGGCGAGCGTTGTACGGACGCACACCGAACCTCGCGGGGAACCGTGACTCGGGGTAGGCGCGCATCTGCGGTGGCAGACACACGGGTACCCCGCCATTCTGCCAGAGGGCGCCAGCTACGCCCAATCGCCGCGTTCCCTCGTGATGTTGCCCGGGTTCTCGGACGCGGGCGCCCGAAAACCCGGGCGACATCAGGAAGGGACGTCAGCTCTCGCGCGCGTGGCGTTCGAGGAACTGGTACACCTCGGTGTCGTCGACGCCCGGAAACGTGCCGGGCGGCATCGCGGCGAGCAGGTGCGAATGCACGCGAGCGCTCGGCCAGGCGTGCCCGCCCCAGCGCGCCGTCAGCTCCCCCGGCGGCTGCGTGCAGCACGACGGGTCGGGGCATCGCGACTGCGAGCGCGACGTCGTCTCGCGCCCGCGGAACCACTTCACGTGCTGGTACGGAGTCCCGACGTTGACGCTGAACAAGCCCGACGAGGTGCGATCGACGAACGCCGAGCACCAGTACGTGCCCGAGCGCGTGTCCGTGTATTGCTGGTACGAGCGCGACAGATCGGGCTGGTCGAACACGACACGCGCCGTCCAGTGCTTGCACACCCGCTGGCCCTCGATGGCGCCCGTCGCGTCCGCCGGGAAGACGATGCCGTCGTTCTCGTACGCCTTGTAGATGACGCCGTCGGCGCTGATGCGCATGAAGTGGACGGGGATGTCGAGCACCTTCGTCGCGAGGTTCGTGAACCGGTGCGCGGCCGTCTCGTAGGAGACGCCGTACGCGTCGCGCAGGTCCTCGATAGAGATGTCCTTGGCCGCCTTGGCCTCGAGCAGCCGCGCCCCCAGCTCCTTCTCCGGCATGAGGACGGCCGCCGCGAAGTAGTTGATCTCGACGCGCTGGGAGAGGAACTCGGCGTAGTCGGCCGGCACCTCGTGGCCGAGGACGAGGTGCCCCAGCGCCTGCAGCGCGAGCGAACGCGCGTCGTGCTGGCCCGCCTCCGGCTGCGGCAGGTAGATCCGGCGATTGGCCAGATCGCTGACGGTGCGCGTCGAGTTCGGCAGATCCGAGGTGTGCACGAGCGAGAACCCGAGGTGCTCCGCCATCCGATCGACGGAGGTGCGCGAGACCGGCCCGCCCGCATGCCCGACGCCGGCGAGCAGGTCGGCGGCTGCCTGCTCGATGTCACCGAAGTAGTTGTCGGCCTCCCGCATGCGCGTGCGTAGTTCGGCGTTCGCACGCCGGGCGTGCTCGGGCGTCGCGGC
The DNA here is from genome assembly GCF_001556795.1 of Dermacoccus sp. CCH2-D9. NCBI lineage: Bacteria > Bacillati > Actinomycetota > Actinomycetes > Micrococcales > Dermacoccaceae > Dermacoccus > Dermacoccus sp. CCH2-D9. Next base: position 18,942 of record NZ_LSJT01000043.1, on the reverse strand, counting down.
GCGCTCGCTCCGCATCGACGCGAGCGCCTCGTGCATCCCGACGAGCGCCTCGAGCGCCTCCGTCGGCAATCGCGGCCCGACCCGAACCGTCGGCAGCCCGAGCGCCGAGTACTGCTCGGCGCGCTGCGCGCGTTCGAGTCGGATCTCCAGCGCGGCACGCCGTGACGGCGGCGCGGTCGCGAGCAGGTCGGCGAGGGGGACGGCGAGCACCTCGGCCAGCGACGTCAGCACCGACAGTCGCGGCTCGCGCTTGCCGTTCTCGATGAGCGAGAGCGCCGACGGGCTCATGCCGACGGCGGCCGCGACGTCTCCGAGCGTCCGCTCGGCGCCCTGACGTACGTGACGCAGGCGGCGTCCGATCGTCAGGGCGTCGGGTGCGGCGCGCTCGGGTCGGGTGGCCGTCTCGGTGGAGACGCGGGGGCGCGACAGCCGCCCCTCGCGCGGTGCGCTCGTGTCGCTCATACCGTTAACCTTCGCCCGCGCCATGCGTCACCTCGTGCTCACTCGGAGCCAAAGACCCCGAAAAACCTGTCGATGTGTCAATAATCGCAGATCTTTATCGGAAAACTCTTGTTACTTGCCAGTTCGATCGGCCAGAGTGGACACATCGAGCCCCACCGCCACCCGGCTGAGGCTTCACCGAGGAAAGGACCAGGAGCCATGACTGGCGAGAACATCCAGGCACGCGCCGCCGAGATCCAGAACGACTGGGACACCAATGAGCGCTGGAAGAACGTCAAGCGTGACTACAGCGCTGAGGACGTCGTCCGTCTCCAGGGCAGCATCCAGGAGGAGTTCACCCTCGCCAAGCACGGCGCCGAGAACCTCTGGGAGAAGCTGCACACCGAGGACTTCGTCAACGCCCTCGGCGCACTGACGGGCAACCAGGCCGTCCAGCAGGTCAAGGCCGGCCTCAAGGCCATCTACCTGTCCGGTTGGCAGGTCGCCGGTGACGCGAACCTCGCCGCCCAGACGTACCCGGACCAGTCGCTCTACCCGGCCAACTCGGTGCCGCAGGTCGTCCGCCGCATCAACAACGCCCTGATGCGCGCCGACCAGATCGAGTTCTCCGAGGGCATCAAGAGCGTCGACGAGTGGCTCGTGCCGATCGTCGCCGACGCCGAGGCCGGCTTCGGTGGCCCGCTCAACGCGTACGAGCTCATGAAGTCGATGATCGCCGCCGGCGCCGCCGGCGTGCACTGGGAGGACCAGCTGGCCTCCGAGAAGAAGTGCGGCCACCTCGGCGGCAAGGTGCTCATCCCGACGAAGCAGCACGTTCGCACGCTGAACGCCGCCCGCCTCGCCACCGACGTGTCGAACACGCCGACCGTCGTCATCGCCCGCACGGACGCCGAGGCCGCGACGCTCATCACGTCCGACGTCGACGAGCGCGACCAGCAGTTCCTCACCGGCGAGCGCACGAACGAGGGCTTCTACAAGGTCAAGAACGGCATCGAGCCCTGCATCGAGCGTGCGAAGGCCTACGCGCCCTACGCCGACCTCATTTGGATGGAGACGGGCACGCCCGACCTCGAGCTCGCGAAGAAGTTCGCCGAGTCCGTCAAGGCCGATTTCCCCGACCAGATGCTGGCGTACAACTGCTCGCCGTCGTTCAACTGGAAGAAGCACCTCGACGACGACACGATCGCCAAGTTCCAGCGCGAGCTGGGCGCGATGGGCTTCAAGTTCCAGTTCATCACCCTCGCCGGCTTCCACGCTCTCAACTACTCGATGTTCGACCTGGCCCACGGCTACGCCCGCGAGCAGATGAAGGCGTACGTCGAGCTGCAGGAGCGCGAGTTCGCCTCCGAGAGCCGCGGCTACACGGCCACGCGTCACCAGCGCGAGGTCGGCACGGGCTACTTCGACCTGGTCGCCACGACGCTCAACCCCGAGTCGTCGACGACCGCGCTGAAGGAGTCGACGGAGAGCGCTCAGTTCTGAGCTGCTCCCGCCACTGAACCGGCCCCCATCCCCCGCGCGATCACCTGGCTCCGATCGCGTGGGGGTGGGGGCTCACCCCTACCCCCGTCGCGCCGTGCACCTGATCGCTCGATCCCGCGATCATGCGTGCCGCGGCCGCCGTGTCCGCGTCGCGAGCGTCGCCCGCCCGGGCGTCGCGATCGGTCATGATGGAGTCCAAGCCCAGCCCAGCCGTCGCCCCGACGACGCCCACAGCGCACCCGAAGGAGGGCTCATGAGCTCTTCCCCCACCGTCCGCGGTCAGCTGCACCCTCGGTTCGAGGAGGTCCTGACGCCCGGCGCCCTCGCCTTCCTCGGCCGGCTCGACGGAGCGTTCGCCGGGCGTCGCGCCGAACTACTCGCGCAGCGTCGCGACCTGTCACGCCGCATCAACACGGGCACCGACCTCGACTTCGACCCCGCGACGCAGTCCGTGCGTGACGACGCGTCGTGGCAGGTCGCGCCCGCCGCGCCGGGGCTGCTCGATCGCCGCGTCGAGCTCGTCTCCCCCGTCACGCGCTCGATGACGCAGCACGCGATGGAGTCGAACGCCTCGACGTGGCTCGCGGATCTCGAGGACGCGACGTCACCGACGTGGTTCAACATGATCGAGGGCCAGGTCGTGCTCGCCGACGCGGTGCGCGAGTACCGCGCGCACCCGGAGCGCAAGCGTCCGACGCTCATCATGCGCCCACGCGCGTGGCACCTGTGCGAGAAGCACCTGACGGTCGACGGCCGCCCGATCTCGGCGACGCTCGTCGACTTCGGCCTGTTCTTCTTCCACAACGCGCAGACTCTCATCGACGCCGGGTTCGGCCCGTACTTCTACCTGCCGAAGATCGAGTCGGCGGCCGAGGCGCGCCTGTGGAACGACGTCTTCGTCGAAGCTCAGGACGCCCTCGGCATCGAGCGCGGCACGATCCGTGCGAGCATCCTCATCGAGACACTGCCCGCCGCGTTCGCGATGGAGGAGATCCTCTACGAACTGCGCGAGCATGCCGCCGGTCTCAACGCGGGCCGCTGGGACTACATCTTCAGCTACGTGCGTACCTTCGCCCACCGCGGCGACGAGTACGTCCTGCCCGACCGCGAGCGCATCACGATGACGACGCCGTTCATGCGCGAGTTCACCGAACTGCTCGTCACGACGGCGCACAAGCGCGGCACGCACGCGATCGCCGCGCCCGCCGCGAACAACCCGACGCTGCAGGACGACGACATGCGTCACCGCGTCCTCAACGTCGTCCACACCGAGAAGGAGCGCGAGGCCGAGGAGGGTTTCGACGGTTCGTGGGTCGCCCACCCCGCGATGGTCGACACGGTGCTGTCTGCCTTCACCCACGTCCTCGGCGACAAGCTCGACCAGATCGACGTCAAGCGCCCGCAGCGCTTCGACGCGGCGGCCCTCGTCAGCCTCGAGGGCACGATGCAGACGACGAGCCTGCAGGGCGTGCGCCACAACGTCAGCGTCGCGCTGCAGTACCTCGCGGCGTGGATCGACGGCAAGGGCGCCGTCGCCATCGGCAACTTCATGGAGGATGCGGCGACCGTCGAGATCTGCCGCGCCCAGCTGTGGCAGTGGCTGCACCACTCGACGCAGCTCGCCGAGGGTCCGCAGGTGACGCGGGAGCTGCTCGGGCGCGTCATCGACGAGGAGATGACCAAGCTCAAGCGCACCGCCGACGCCGACGAGTCCGAGCGCCTCGACGAGGCCCGCGAGGTGCTCGAACGCAGCGCGCTCACCGACGAGCTGCCCGGATTCTTCTCCAACTACGCCTACGTCCGCTTCCTGCTCGACGAGGGGCTGCGCATGCCGCGCAGCATCGACTCCGACGACCTTCGTCAGTCGGAGAAGGTCGACGAGGTCGCCTGAGCTCGGCCGTGTGACGCCGACGGGTACGGCGAGCGATCTGCGTGCCCGTGAGCGCGTCGAGCCGTCGCCCCGGGGGCGTTGTCGGTATGAGGTGATAGAAAGATGACGTGGCGTCGCGCAGGTGCACGCCACGTCATCGTCACGTCCAGCGGGCGCACTCGAGAGGTAATCACCATGATCTTCATCGTTGTCAAGTTCGACGTCCGCCCCGACAAGGTCGACGGGTGGATGGACCACGTCGCCGACTTCACCGCGGCCACGCGCGCCGAGGCGGGCAACCTGTGGTTCGAGTGGAGCCGCAGCGTCGAGAAGCCGAACGAGTTCGTGCTCGTCGAGGCGTTTCAGGACGACGCGGCCGTGGCGCACGTCTCCTCGGACCACTTCAAGGCCTTCACGTCGTCGACGGCTGAGTGGCTCACGGCCACGCCCAAGATCGTCTCGCGTCAGGTCGAGGGCGATGGCTGGGACGAGATGGGTGAGATCAGCGTCGACTGACGCGGATCACGAGGGGGAGGACGCACGATGCGCACCCTGACAGTAGGACGCCTCGTCAGCGTCTTGTTCACGGGGTGCCTGCCGCTCACGGCCTGCAGCTACACCGGTGATTCGCTCAAGGCGCCCGCCGGCCAGAGCGCGACGACGGTGACGGCGTCGCCGTCCACGACCCGTCCGTCGCCGTCGAGTTCGGCGTCATTTGATTCGTCACGCGTCGCCGACACCTTCGTCACTCCGGGAGGCACGGCTCAGGCCGGGTCGATGACGTTCTGCGACCAGGCGAAGGTCAAGAACAAGAGGTGCACCTCCCCCACCACCGTCTACGAGGGCGGCGACCTCGCCTGCGCGACCACGGTCAAACCGGGACGCAAGGTGAAGATTCGCGTGCTCAAGGACGGCAACGAGCTGACGTCGCAGACCGGCGACGTCGGCAGGCCCGGTTCGGACGGCAAGGTCGCACTGAGCGGCGACATCGGCGTCGCCCCGGCCGCCATGCCCGCCGGCATCTACACGTGCGAGTTCACCGTCGACGGCGCCAAGCCGGTGAGCGGCTCCGTCGAGGTCAAGGGCCCGCAGGGCGTCGACGGCGCCAGCCAGGTGCGCATGTGCACCGAGATCAAGGACACCCCGGGGCGAAAGAAGAAATCGCGCTCGTGCGCCGAGACCTCTGACGTGATCCAGCTCGAGCGCGGCAAGGGCCTGCAGTGCTCCGCCGTCGTCGCGGGGGCGAAGGGGTCGCCACTGCGCGTCCGGATCCGCAAGGGCACGCGGGTGTTCGACTTCCCGTTCGAGGCAGGGCGCGTCGACAAGAACCTCGGGGTGGTGACGGCGAACATCACCGTCGCGGGCAGCGATGACGCCCGCTGCGAGGTCTACAAGGGCGAGAAGCTGCTCGTGCGGCGCGACTTCCGGGTCGTCGTGAACGGCTGAGACCAGGCCGCATTCAGGATCTATCGAGGCTTCATGAGTTCTTTTCTCCGAGATGGAACCGGATCCGTGTCCAACGCATCAGAATGATGACACCGACAACCAGGAGGACGCCATGAAGATCAGCCGAACCATCGTCCCGACGCTCGCACTGGCCTCGCTCACGCTTGCAGGATGCAGCACCGTCGAGAGCGGCGGCAGCTCATCGTCGGGCGCCGCTGTGCCGAGCAACCCCATGTCGTCGAGCCCCACGGCCGCCCAGTCGCAGGCCACGTCGGCTGCGCCCGAGACGTCGAGCGCCGCTGAATCGTCGCCCGAGTCGTCGCCCGCGACCTCGGAGACGAGCTCGTCAGCATCGACCGACTCGTCTTCGTCGCCCAGCTCGCAGGCAGCCAGTTCTGCAAAGGTGACGAAGAGCGACATCATCGGCTTCGCCTCGAGCCACGAGACGCGTTCGTGCCTCAGCAAGAACCTGGCTTACGTGTCGTCGGCTCAGTTCTGCAAGGAGGACGCGAGCAGCATCGACGCCTCGTACAAGGGCCAGCGGGTCTACTTCACGACAGCCGTGCAGTTCAAGTCCAGCGCGAAGTACAGCTATGAGATCTCGAACGGTTCACAGTCGAAGAAGGGCACGCTCGACTCCAAGGGCACCTCGAACGCTGACGGCCAGGCTGTCACGCTGACCGTCAAGGTACCGATGGAGCAGTCGGGCACCTACTCGATCAAGTTCCTCGAGAACGGCTCGCAGTTCGCTTCGGACTCGGTGAACGTCACCGTCAAGTGACGCGCTGACCGAGCATGCTGCCGGGCCCTCACCACGCGTGTGGTGAGGGCCCGGCAGCATGCTCGGTGTGGCGCGACCTCAGCGTGGCTCGACGTCCGGTGTGGTTCGGCGGGGAACGCTCGAAGCGGTGGTCAGCTGAGACGCGGACGCAAGTTCAGCGCCTGCTGGACGAAGGCTCGCGCATCGTGGGGACTGTCGTTGAGTTTCCGCAGTTGCGCGGCAGTGACGTCATCGGGCCGCGCGGCGCGCACGCCGCGAGCCGTCAGATCGACGAGGGCGCGCTCAGCTGAGGAACCCGCGCACCACACGATCGGCGCACCGGCGTACGCAGCGACGTCGAGGGCCGCCGCGTAAGGCAGTCCGAACAGGGCCACCGCCGTCAGCTCACGCGCCAGCGCAACGGCGATCAGTTCACTGATCGCGTCGTCGAGGACGATGACGCCGGCCGGAGAGTCATGCTCGGCGTAGGCGCGTGCCGGCCATTCTTCGCGGGTGATCGCGTAGGAGTCGTGATCGCGCCAGGCGTTGGCGCCCGACGGGCCGTCGGCGAGCCACAACATGCGGCGGACGGTGCGTTCGCGTCTGAAACCGAGCGACCGCAGGACGCCCGCCGACGTCGCGTTGGCCGTGCGCACGTTCGCCTCGACGCGGTGCAGGCCCATGCCCGACGGGGTGGGGCGCAGAGCGATGTCGACGACGAGCGCGAGACCTTCGCGGAACAGCCCCCGCCCGACGTACGGGTCGAATGCGTTGTACCCCATCGTCGCGCTCATGAACCGCCCCTGCACGACGTTCGACACGTTGACGCAGCCGACGAGACCGGCCGTGTCGTGCGGGGCGCGCACGTCGTCATGGGCGCGGATGAGGAAGGTGCGGTGCTTCTCGGATTGCGCCGCGAGGTGGTGGACGAGATCGCCCGGATTGACGGGGTTCCATGAGCCGATGCGTGCCGCGGAGCGCGTCATCGCGCGTCGGTAGGGCTCGATGTCGGCTCGCCGGGCAACGCTGACGCTGACACGTTCGCCGTCGGCGTGGAGGAATTCGGCGCTGCTCATGCGTTCGGCCTCATTCGACGATGCGTCCGCGCAGGACGACGTGGCGCGGCGCGGCGAGGACGCGCACGTCGTCGCGCGGGTCAGCGTCGAGCATCACGATGTCGGCCGGCGCACCCTCCGTCAGGCGTTCGTGGCCGAGCCATTCGCGCGCGCCCCACGTCGCCGTCGCGAGTGCTTCGCTGTTGCTCATCCCGGCGTTCGTCATCTCGGCGACCTCGCTCGCGATGAGGCCGTGCGGCAGTTGACCGCCCGCGTCGGTGCCGGCGTAGATGCGGATGCCGGCGTCGCGGGCCGCGCCGATCGTGGTGTACCGGCGGGCGTGCAGGTCGCGCATGTGCGCCGCGTAGGCGGGAAACTTGGCCTCGCCGGCAGCGGCGAACGTCGGGAAGTTGTCGAGGTTGACGAGGGTCGGGACGATCGCGATGTCGCGCTCGGCGAACAGTGCGATGGATTCCTCGGTGAGGCCGCTCGCGTGCTCGATGCAGTCGACGCCGGCGTCCGCGAAGTCGAACAATGACTGCTCGCCGAAGCAGTGCGCGGTGACGCGCGCGCCCTCGGCGTGGGCGGCGTCGATGGCGGGTTTCAGTGCCTCTGCGGGCCAGCACGGGGTGAGGTCGCCGGCGTCGCGATCGATCCAGTCGCCGACGAGCTTGACCCAGCCGTCACCGCGGCGCGCCTCCTGGCGCACGTACGCGACGAGATCTTCGGGCTCGATCTCGTGGGCGTAGTTACGGATGTAGCGCTTGGTGCGGGCGATGTGGCGGCCGGCGCGGACGATGCGGGGCAGGTCGTCACGTTCGTCGATCCAGTGCGTGTCGACGGGTGAGCCGCAGTCGCGCAGCAGGAGCGCGCCGGCCGCGCGGTCGGCGAGGGCATGCTCTTCGGCGCGTTCGGGCGGCACTCCCCCATGCGACTCGAGCCCGACGTGGCAGTGCGCGTCGACGAGCCCCGGCAGGAACCAGCCGTCGAGCTCGACGGCGTCGTCGAGGTTCGTCTCGGGACGCGCGTAGGTGATGCGTCCGTCGACGACCCAGGCCTCCCCCACCTCATCGTCAGGCCCGGCCAGGATGCAGCCGGTGAGGTGAAGCACATCGTCATTCATGAACCGACACTATCGCGCGACGTCGGCGCTGATCGCCCGAGAGGTCGTGCATGTTCGCGATACCGGTCGCACGAACCTGCACAACTCCTCCGGGCCGAAGGACGACCGACGCGGTTAGTCCTTGTCCGCCCCCGGGCCGAGGAACTTCTCGAAGCCCTTCGGCAGCTTCATGTTCGAGTAGTCGGGCTCGTCGTTCATCTGGCCGAAGGCGTTCTCCATCGCGGCCGCACGCGCCGCTTCGGCCTTGGCCGCTGCGGCCGCCTCTTCCTGCGCACGCTTGGCGGGGTTGCCGCTCTTGCCCTTCTTCTTCGGCTGGCTCTTCGCCTTCTTGCCACCGCCGCCACCAGGCATCGCACCCATGCCCGGCATGCCCGGCATGCCGCCGCCACGCTTCAGCTGACGCATCATCTTCTGCGCCTCGCCGAAACGCTGCAGCAACTGGTTGACCTCGGAGACCGAGACGCCCGAACCTCGCGCGATGCGCGCGCGTCGCGAACCGTTGATCTGCTTGGGGTGCGTGCGTTCGAACGGCGTCATCGAGCGGACGATGGCCTCGACACGGTCGAACTCGCGCTCGTCGAGCGAGTTGAGCTGGTCACGCATCTGGCCCATGCCCGGCATCATGCCGAGCAGGCCCTTGATGTTGCCCATCTTCTTGATGGCCGACATCTGCTGGAGGAAGTCGTCGAACGTGAAATCCTCCTCGTCCATGAACTTGCGCGCCATCTCGGCGGCCTGGCGCTTGTCGAACGCGCGCTCCGCCTGCTCGATGAGCGTCAGCACGTCACCCATGTCGAGGATGCGGCTCGCCATGCGATCGGGGTGGAAGACCTCGATGTCCTTCACGCCCTCGCCCGTCGAGGCGAACATGATCGGGCGACCCGTCACCGAGGCCACCGAGAGGGCGGCACCACCGCGGGCGTCACCGTCGAGCTTCGACAGGACGACACCCGTGAAGTCGACGCCGTCCTGGAACGCGATCGCCGTCTCGATGGCGGCCTGACCGATCATCGCGTCGATGACGAACAGCACCTCGTTCGGCTGGATCGCCTCACGGATGTCGGCGGCCTGCTGCATGAGGTTCTCGTCGACAGCGAGACGACCCGCGGTGTCGACGATGACGACGTCGTACTGGCGTACCTTCGCCTGTGCGACACCGGCCTGGGCAACCCAGACGGGGTCGCCGTGGCTGCGTGTGCCCTCGCCCGTCTCCGAGACCGCGTCGTGGCCACCCTCGTTGCCACGCTCGGGCGCAAACACCGGCACGCCCGCACGCTCACCGACGACCTCGAGCTGACGCACGGCGTTCGGACGCTGCAGGTCGGCGGCGACGAGCACCGGGAAGTGACCCTCGTCGCGCAGCCGACGCGCGAGCTTGCCCGCGAACGTCGTCTTACCGGAACCCTGCAGACCGGCGAGCATGATGACGGTCGGGCCCGTCTTCGCGTACTGGATCGACCGCGTCTGGCCGCCGAGGATCGCGACGAGCTCCTCGTTGACGATCTTGACGACCTGCTGGCCGGGGTTCAGCGCCTGGCTGACCTCCGCACCGAGCGCACGCTCACGCACCCCCCGCGTGAACTGCTTGACGACGGGCAGCGCGACGTCGGCATCGAGCAACGCCATCCGGATGTCACGGATGGTCGCGTTGATGTCTGACTCGGTGAGACGCCCCTTGCCCTTGAGGTTGGCGAAGGTCGCTGTCAGGCGGTCTGAGAGGCTATTGAACACCGGCCCAGATTACCCGCTCCCATGCGGCCCCGTCAGATCGACCGTGCAGTGGCGCCGATGCCGAGCCCGTCGCGTCGGCGTTCGTCGATGTCGACGCTCGGTCTCGGCGGGAATGCCCTCGAGGAACGACGCATCGTGGCGACTGTCCCCATCTGCGATGCTCGTCCACATGGGCGTAGATGCAGATGTAGACGAAAATCGCAGAGGGGGACGGGATTCGCGGATGGGGATGCAGATCGTCGATGGGGACGGGTGCCGGAGTTCCTCGAGGTAGCGGTTCGAGCGAAGAGATGCGTCAGCCGGCGGTGCCGACGGCGTCGAGCACGGCGCCGATGACGCGCGCCGCGTGCGGTGGCGCCAGCGGCGAGCCCTGCTCGTCCGTGACGTAGAAGGTGTCGGCGCTGCGTCCCGCATATGTCGCGATGTGCGCGGAGCGCACGGAGACCCGCTCGGCGGCGAATGCCGACCCCACGTCGAACAACAATCCGAGACGGTCGGCGGCGCGCACCTCGATGACGGTCGCGTGCTGCGATGCACCCGGGACGACGAACGCGGACGCCCGCGGCATCGTCGCGCGTGACGGCCCCGCGGCGGCGCGACGGCGCGCGTCCGCCTCGAGGGCACGCAGCGGCAGGCGCTCGCCCTCGCGCAACGTTCGCAGCGACCGCGCCAGGTCGCTCGTGCGCGGCACGTCGCCGTGCGGCACCTCGACGACCCACGTGTCGACGGCGAGGCCGTCGATCGTCCGCAGGTTCGCCGACCGCACGGACGTGCGTCGCAGCCCGAGCACGCCCGCCATGTCGGCGAAGAGGCCGAGCCGGTCGACGTCGACGATGCGGACGGTCACAACGCCGCTCACGCCCTCCAGCGGCTCGATCTCGACGACCACCTCCCCCGCCGCGACGCGTCCCCGCTCGTCCGCGCTCACGATGCCCGACGGGCTGCCAGCGTCGACCTGCGCCTGCACCCCGTCGCCTTCCGCGACCGAATCGGTCTCGCCCAGGGCCTGGGCTGACGCCGCGGGGGCGCGACTTGAGGGTCGAGAGACCGCAGGAAGAGAAACGGCGCGTCCGGTCGCCACGTCCTCGGACGGCCGCTGCTCGGCCGTCGCCCCGGGCGATGACCTGTCGGGGGACGAGGCACCCTCGAAGGTCGCGGCAGGTGCGGGCACGCCTGCGACCGTCTCCCCCGACGCGAAACGCCTGCGTGCTCGCGCGGCGAGGTCGCGCACGAGGCCGGCGCGCCACGTCGTCCATGCCTGTGGTCCCGCTGCTCGCGCGTCGGCCTCCGTCAGCGCGTCGAGCAGGTCGAGGCCTTCGGCGCTGCCGGCCGCCTCGCAGAGCATCCTGACGGTCGCAGGGTCGTCGGGGTCGCGTTTCGTCGCCAGATCGACGAGCGTGAGGTGTTCGCGCACGAGACGTTCGACGAGGTCGCAGTCGGCGCGATCGAAGCCCATGCGCTGGCAGATCGCGCGCGTGACGGGTGCGCCCTCCGCGCTGTGGTCACGCGCGCCTGCGACCTTGCCGATGTCGTGCAGCAGCGCGGCGACGAGGAGCAGGTCGGGCCGTGCCACGTGCTCGCGCAGGCCCGCCGCGATGACGACGGCCTCGATGCTGTGTCGGTCGACGGTGAACTGGTGGATCGCGTTTCGTTGCGGGCGCGAACGCACCGTCGACCACTCGGGCAGCCAGACGTCGACGATGCCGCTCAGATCGAGGCCCTCCCACACGTCGACGATGCCGGGCCCGCTCGCGAGGAACCCCACGAAACCCTCCCGGATCTCTCGCGGCCACGGGGCGGGCAGCGGCCCGCAGCTCGCGACGAGGTTCGCGAGGGTCGTCGGCCCGATGAGCGCACCCCGCGAGGCCGCCGCAGCGGCGGCGCGCAGCAACGTCAGGTGCCCGCCGTCGCGGCGCCCCGCGCCGAGGACGACCTCGCCGTCGTGCAGGTGCAACCCGTGCCCGAGCGACGTCAGCGACGGTCGGCGCGGCCCGACGCGCAACGCCCGGGCTCGCTGCGACTGGCCGGCCGCGCGCACGGCCGCGTCCGTCACGTACGTGATCGTGCGCGCCGCGTCGACGACGCGCGTCAGCAACTCGTCGCTGTCGGAGCACCCGAGCAGCGCCGCGACGGCGTCCTGATCCTGCAGGCTGAGCCGCTCCCGACCCCGCCCGGTGACGACGTGCAACGCGTCGCGCACGTCGAGCAATTGCGCTCGGGCGCGTTCTGCGCTGGCGCGGTGAGGGTCGGCGAGCCACGCCGTCGTCAGCGCGCCGACGAGGCTGAGGTCGCGCAGGCCTCCCCCGGATTCCTTGAGGTCCGGATCGAGCGTCGTCGCGATGTCACCGAAACGCGCGTGCCGCGCCCGCAACGACTCGACGACCTCCGGCAGCCGCTTGCGCGCGGCACCGCGCCAGTCGGCGGCGATCGCCTGGCGTACCCCGGCGACGAGGACGTCGTCACCGGCCACGGACGCGATGTCGAGCATGCCGACCGCAGCGGCGAGGTCTGACGACGCGGCCTGGCGGCACTGCGCCAGCGTGCGCACGGAGTGGTCGAAGCGCACCCCTGCATCCCACAACGGGTACCACAGGGCGTCCGCGAGCTCGGTGATGCGTTTCGAGCCGACGCTGCGCCCGTCGTGCAGGAGGACGAGGTCGTAATCGCTCAACGGCCCCGCATCGCCCCGGGCCTGCGAGCCGACGACGGCGAGCGCCACACCGCTCTGACACTCGGGCAGCCCCGTCGCCGCACACGCATCGCGCCAGGCCTGTGCCATGAAGGCATGGGCCGACGCCGCGAGCCGCTCCCGACGTGCGGGGCCCGCGCCGGGTTGCTCGAACTCGCGCGTGCGCGCGAGGTCGAGACGTGCGGCGTAGTGGGCGGACACGGCGCTCATGGCTGCATCGTCCTCTCTCGGAGGGCTGGGCGGGGGTTCTGCGCCGTCGATGGCTGGGGTTGTGCGTCTACGGCGACTACGACGGCTTGGCGCGCGGCGCGGTGCGCCTCACGACGCGGGACGGACGCCGACGAACGCCGGGCCGGCGATCCTTGCGCGGCGACGGCGTTCGTCAGGGTCTCGACCGAACCGGGGCGGCCGACCGTCACCGTCGGCACTCGGGCCACGAGGACTCGTGCGCCACGTCGTCGAGGCTCACGTCGTCGAGGCTCACGTCCCCGGGGCGCTCAGACCGCGGCAGCGCCGGTCTCGCCGGTGCGTACGCGCACGATGTCGTCGACGGGAACGGTCCACACCTTGCCGTCGCCGATGCGTCCCGTCTGCGCGGCACGCACGACGGCGTCGACGACGGCGGGCGCGTCGGCGTCGTCGATGACGACCTCGATGCGCAGCTTCGGCACGAAGTCGACGCTGTATTCGGCGCCGCGGTACACCTCGCTGTGGCCGCGCTGGCGGCCGTAGCCGCTGACCTCGCTCACCGTCATCCCGGCGATGCCAAAGGCCTCGAGGGCTTCCTTGACGTCGTCGAGCTTGAACGGCTTGATGATGGCGGTGACGAGTTTCATGCCTGCACTCCTCGCGGGTCGTTGTGTTCTGCGCCGGTGGTGCTGCCACCGAGGGGGCCGTGGCCGGACGGCAGCAGGCCGTGGCCGACGCGGGTACCGGAGGCGAACCCACCGAAATCGTAGGCGGATTCGGCGTGCTCGGCGGAGTCGATGCCCGCGAGCTCGTCGTCGTGGTCGATGCGCCAGCCCATCGTCGCCTTGAGGGCGAGACCGATGACGGCGGTGAGCACGCCCGTGAACGCGACGCAACCGAGCGCGATGACGATCTGCACGACCGTCTGCTCGTAGCCCTTGCCGTAAAGCAGGCCGTTCGTCGTCGACAGCAGGCCGGCGCCGATCGTGCCCCACAGGCCGGAGACGAGGTGGACGCCGACGACGTCGAGCGAGTCGTCCAGGTTGAACTTGAACTTCAGGCTGACGGCCAGGGCGCTGAGGATGCCGGCGACCGCGCCGAGAATGAGCGAGCCGACGGGGCTGAGCGCACCACAGGCGGGGGTGATCGCGACGAGACCGGCGACGACGCCGGAGGCGGCACCGATGGACGTCGCCTCACCGTCCTTGATCTTCTCGACGGCGAGCCAACCGATCATCGCCGCACACGTCGCGGCGGCCGTGTTGACCCACACGAGGGCGGCCGAACCGTCTGCGGCGAGCTCGGAACCCGCGTTGAACCCGAACCAGCCGAACCAGAGCAGACCGGCGCCGAGCATGGTCAGCGGCACGTTGTGGGGGCGCATGGGCACGCGGCCGAAACCGGCGCGGCGCCCGACGATGAGAGCGAGGACGAGGCCCGCCATGCCCGCGTTGATGTGGACGACGGTGCCGCCCGCGAAGTCGATCGGTGCGAACGTGGCCTTGCCGTCGGCCGAACCGAACATCGTCGCGGCGACTCCCTGGTCGGTGCCGCCGAGGAACCCGCCGCCCCACACCATGTGCGCGATCGGGAAGTACACGATCGTCGCCCAGATCGCGGAGAAGACGAGCCACGTCGAGAACTTCACACGGTCGGCGATGGCGCCGGAGATGAGCGCGACCGTCAGGCCCGCGAAGGTGAGCTGGAAGCCCACGAACGCGAGCTCGGGGATGTTTCCGTAGCCCTCGTACCCGAACGAGTTGAACACGTCGGCGACGTTGTGCAGACCGAACTTGTCACCCGGGTTCGCGATCAGCCCGGCGATGTCGTGGGTGCCGAACGACATCGAGTAGCCGTAGAGCACATAGATGATGCCGACGACGCCGAGGGCGCCGAACGACATCATCATCATGTTGAGCACCGACTTGGAGCGCGTCATCCCGCCGTAGAACAACGCCAGCGCGGGCGTCATCATGAGCACGAGCGATGCGCACACGAGGACGAATGCGGTGGCCGCATAGTCGAGTTTCGGGGCGGCCTCTGCCGCCAGAAGGTGTGCGTTCATGCTCAGTGATCCTGCCCTCGCCACGTTTCAGCATGCGGCCCGCGATGTTTCGCCCACGTTTCGGATGCGGCGCTGACGTGAAATCGCGGTGACATCCTCAGGGTATGCACGCCATGTGAGACGTTTCGTGTCGAAGCGTGGACGCACGAGCGCCCACCGGCCGTGACGACGGGGTGGGCGCTGCGTGGCTCGAGACCGGCCTGCTCAGTCGAGCACGGCGTTGACGTAGGCCTCCGGGTCGAACGGCGCGAGGTCGTCGGGGCCCTCGCCGAGCCCGACGAGCTTGACGGGCACGCCGAGCTCACGTTGGACGTTGACGACGATGCCGCCCTTGGCGGTGCCGTCGAGCTTCGTCAGTACGACACCCGTGACGTCGACCGCCTGGCCGAACACCTCGGCCTGACGCATGCCGTTCTGGCCGGTCGTCGCGTCGAGGACGAGCAGCACCTCGTCGATGGGGCTGCGCTTCTCGATGACGCGCTTCATCTTGGCGAGCTCGTCCATGAGACCGACCTTGTTGTGCAGGCGCCCCGCGGTGTCGAGCAGCACGACGTCGCACTCGTTCTCCTGACCGGCCTTGACAGCGTCGAACGCGACGGCGGCCGGGTCGGCGCCCTCCTTCTCGGAGCGAACGGTGGGCACGCCGACGCGGGCGCCCCACGTCTCGAGCTGGTCGGCCGCGGCGGCACGGAACGTGTCGGCCGCGCCGAGGATGACGTCCTTGTCCTCGGCGACGAGGACGCGCGCGAGCTTACCGACGGTCGTCGTCTTGCCCGTGCCGTTGACGCCGACGACGAGGACGACGGCGGGCCGATCGCCCACACGGCTCGCCGCGATGCGGCGATCCATGTCGGGGCCGACCTGCGCGAGCAGTTCCTCGTGCAACCAGCCGGAGACGGTTTCCTCGTCCGTGGCACCGTGCACGGCGATGCGGCGTTTGAGGTTGTCGACGATCTGCGTCGTCGCCTCGACACCCAGGTCGGCCTGCAGCAACGTGTCCTCGACGTCCTCCCACGCCTCGTCGTCGAGGCTGCCGCCGGACAGCATGGCGAGCAGGCCCTTGCCGAGCGCAGTGTTCGAGCGCGACAGTCGCTCACGCAGGCGAACCATGCGCCCACGGGCCGACTCGGGGCGCTCGAGCGCAGCCGGTTCGGGCGCGGGCGTCTCGTCGACGACGTCAGCGGGCTCGACGACCTCGGGGGCGGGCGCTTCGTCGCGTGGTGCGTCGACGACGTCGGTCGGCGCGGGCTTCGCCGGGGTGGGCGCCGCCGACTTCGACGTGTCGATGCGCACACCCGAACTCGGCGTGTACTGCGTCTTCTTCGGTGGCGTGCGCGGAATCTCGACGGATTCCTCGCGCGCCGGAACCTTCGGAGCCTTGCGCGAACGGCTGCGGACGAAGGCCACGAGGCCCATGACGGCGGCGACGAGCGCTACGGCGACGACACCAAGAATTTCCCAGAGCTGATCCACGCCGCCATCATTGCAAACGGCACCGACAACCGCCCAACGAGGCGGCGACGGCACGCGTCAGCTGGGGATCAGGAGCGGCGGATCCGACCGCCGCGCTCGCCGTCCTTGGCCGTCGCGGCGCGCGGGGCGGGGGGCGCGTGCCCGACACGAAAGAGCTTCTCGCCACGCGTGGTGAGCACCGGACGGCCCGCCCGTCGCGCCGGCAGCGCGACGATGCCGACGACGAACGCCGCCAGAACGACGGTCAGCGTCATACCGAGCACGATCCAGAACACGAATCCTCCGAGGGGTGGGTGTGACGCGCGGATGGCACGTCGGGTGGGAGCGAGCGCATGAGGCCTGCTCCGCCACGATTGTCGCCGAACCGTCCTGACGGCGCCAGTCGACGCGCCTCAGGCGGCCCTCGCGTCGCACAACGGCCAGCGGCGCCGTCAGGACGCCTCGGCCGGCTCGGGTGCGACCCGCACGTCGGCGAGACGCTGTGAGACCACCGTCGTCACGCCGTCACCGCGCATCGTCACGCCGTAGAGGGCGTCGGCGACCTCCATCGTCCGCTTCTGGTGCGTGATGACGATGAGCTGGCTCGAGTCACGAAGCTCCTCGAACAGCGTGATGAGGCGACCGAGGTTCGCGTCGTCGAGGGCCGCCTCGACCTCGTCCATGATGTAGAACGGGCTCGGGCGCGCCTTGAAGATCGACACGAGCAGCGCAACGGCGACAAGGGAACGCTCGCCGCCGGACAGCAGCGACAACCGCTTGATGCGTTTGCCCGGCGGGCGCGCTTCGACATCGAGGCCCGTCGTCAGCATGTTCTCGGGGTCGGTCAGAACGAGCCGCCCTTCACCGCCGGGGAACAGGCGGGAGAAGACACCTTCGAACTCGCGCGCCACGTCGTGGAACGCCTCGGTGAAGACCTGCTCGACGCGCGCGTCGACCTCGCTGACGATGGACAGCAGGTCCTTCTTCGAGCCGCGCAGGTCGGCGAGCTGCTCGCTGAGGAACGTGTGCCGTTCCTCCAGGGCCGCGTACTCCTCGAGGGCCAGCGGATTGACCTTGCCGAGCTGCTTGAGGTCGCGTTCGGCCGTGCGTAGCCGCTTCTCCTCCAGGGCCCGCTCGAACGGGCGGCTCGCGACGGGCTCAGTACCGCTCGGGGGGCCGCCGTCTGCGTCGTCGCCCTCGCTCCCCTGCCCTGACGGAGCGCGTCCCGACGATGCCTGGGTGTCGGCTTTCTCGCCGGCCGTCATACCGGCGCCGGCCTCGAACAGCGGCACCGGCAGATGCGGCCCGAATTCTTCGACGAGGACGTCAGGGTCGATGCCGAGTTCCTCGACCGCCCTCGTCTCCAGCGCCTCGATGCGCAGCCGCTGCTGAGCGCGCGCCATCTCGTCGCGGTGGACGGAGTCGGTGACCTCGCGCAGTTGGTCGCTGCATTCCTGCAGGCGGACGCGGGCGGTGCGCAACGCCTCGTCCCGAGTCGCCTTGCTTGCCTGCTCGGCGTCACGCGCCCGGGTCACCTCATCGCGCGCGCGATGCACCTGCTCGCGTGCCAGTTCGGCGGTCCGTTCGACGGCCTGCGCCAGGGCTGTGGCCTCCCGACGTCGGACGCGGCGCGCCTGCGCCCGTTCGCGCGCGGCGACCTCCGAGCGTGCGGCGGCCTCGAGGGATTCAGCGCGCCCAGCGATCGCGCGGACTCTTTCCTGAAGCGTGCGAAGCGTCAGACGTTGCTCGGTCTCCTGCTCGCGCGCCGTCGCGGCGAGCGTCGCCAGACGGTCTCGTTCGGCGACGGACGGTTCGCTCTCACCCGGTTCGGCCTGCGCCTCGTCGAGACGCATCTCGAGTTCCATGAGCTCTTCACGGTTCGCATCGAGCGCGACGCTCGCCTGCTCGATCGAGTCGTTGATGCGGTCACGCTCGTGGGAGGCCGCGGCGATCGCCTGATGGTGACGCGCGAGCGCCGCCATGAGTTCCTCGATGCGCGCGTCGTTCTCGGCGAGCGCCGCCGCAGCATCGTCCGCCGCGTCCTGCGCGGCCGCGAGTGGCTGCGTCAGGGCTTCCAGGGCGTTTTCCGCGTTCTGCTCGGCGTCGGCTGCGATCTCCGCGTCCCGGACGGCCTGCTCGTGCGCCGCGCGCACCTCGAGGCGGGAGCGCCCAGGGCGGCCCCCACCACGCACCGCGGTGGGTTCGTAGACGTCCCCGTCGAGGGTGACGGCCCGCGCACCGGCGTGGACGAGCGCGAGCGCGCCGTCGGCGTCGGGAACGATCGCGAGTCGGTCGACGAGGACGTCGAACGCGCTCTGCATCGTCGCCGGTACGCTCGCGACGTCGCGCACCCAGACGCCACCCTCGGGAAGGGTCGGCCAGTCGTGGGTCGTGACGTCGCGCGGCGCGTCTCCGGCGACGAGGAGAGCGACGCGGCCGCCGTCCTGCGCTCGCAGGGCGGCCAACAGAGCTGCGGCGTCGGTGTGGGAGTCGACGAGCAGGGCCTCGGCAGCCCACCCCAGAGCGAGCGAGACGCCGGCTTCGTGACCTGGCTCCACCTCGAGGCAGCTGACGACGTCGCCGAGCACGCCCGACGCTTCGGCGGGGAGGTTCTCGAG
>NZ_LSJT01000042.1:0-40637 GCF_001556795.1 Dermacoccus sp. CCH2-D9 | reverse complement strand
GGCAGCGTATGAGTCTTGTACTGGCGGGGCGCTGACGTGCGCCTCGCGGTCGAGGTAGCCGCGTTCATCGTTGCGCTCGTACTCGGACGCTGCGGACGGGGGGCCGTCGGCGTGGCCGCGCGACGAGTCGGTGGTGGGCTGCGGGCTGCCGAGCAGGTAGTCCTTGATGCGCGTACCGAACGTGCGGCCGGTCGGGTGCGGTGACGTCGTCGATCCGACGGCGCTCGCGGCGCTGGCACCCGCGACGCCGGCGTGCGTGCCGGAGTGAGCGTCGTAGGCATCGGACGCATCGCGGGTGTCCAGGTGGGCGTCGTGGATCGCGCCCGTGGGCTGCGCCGCGGCGTCGTGGCTCGTGTCGTCGTGGTGCGTCTCGCGCTGCGGGCGCGGGTTGTTGCGCTGGTGGGCGAGGGCATCCGCGGCCTTGGCCGTTGCGGGGCGTAGGCGGAAGACGCCCGTCTCGAGGTCGTCGGATTCGGTGAGCACGATCGTCAGGGGGCCGCCGGGCATGTAGCGCTGCTCGTCGGCGTGCTCCTGGGCGCTCGCGATGAGTTCGTCGTCGAGTTCTTCGCCCCACTCGGAGAGGCGGTCGTAGTCGGTCGGCGACAACTCGATCGTGAACAGGTTGGGGACGATGGGTCGCTTGCCCTTGCCGACTGACGCCGCGCGGTCATCCATGGCGCGGCGGATTCCAGACGCGATCTCGACGGGCTGGACCTCGCTCTTGAACGCGCGCGCGAAAGCGCCGTTGACGCCTTGTTCGAGTTTGCTCTCGAGCTTGTCGAACAGACCCATGGGTGCCTCCAGTCTCGTACCTCACCCCTGAGCGGGGACGTGCGCCCAACGGTTCGCCGGGGTTTTGATCGTAACGGGCGCACTCTTGCCTGCGCTGGATGCAGCGCGCGTCCGCGTGCCTGGGAGGGCGGATGGTTGCGTGGTGGCGGGGCACCGGCGCCGCGCCGATTTGGTGAACTCGCCCAAAGTAGGGAATGATAGGTGAGCACTCGCGCGAGTGGCGGAACGGCAGACGCGCTGGCTTCAGGTGCCAGTGTCCGAAAGGGCGTGGGGGTTCAAATCCCCCCTCGCGCACGCGGGGTAGTTCACGAATCACTGTGGCTACAGTTCACGAATCCCGGTCTGAGAGAAATCTCAGGCCGGGATTGGTGTTTTCCGAGGGGTTTTCGGCCTTGAAATCGCTTGGGTGGGCGCTGTGGCGCTGGCGGTCGATCTGTGAGCCCTGACCTTGATGTTCAAGTCAGGCTCTGCCGGCGCCTTCGCGCAGACCGCGGCCCCCGCGAAGAACGACCACACGACCAGCATCGCGGCCTCGTCAGTCGGAGGGGCCGCGCTCGCTCTCGGCGGATCTACCCTCGTCTACCGCCTACGCAAGAACGCCTGATCATCGTTGATCGCACCCGACGCTCGCCCGAGACAACTGCCCCGCCGGACGCATCCGGCGGGGCAGTCTCGTCAGACGCCGACCCGCTGCGGGTCGGGGGCGTCGAGCGCCGCGCGCGCACGCCGCGTCACCTCGGCGTGATCGAAGAGAAAACGCTGCGCGACCTCGGCGTCCTGATGCACGAGCCGCGGGCGAGTCGGCCCACTCGTCGAATGCAACTCGACGGTGCCCAAGCCCAGCCACCGCTGCAGAGGACCCTGCGCGAGCGCCATCGACTGCACCCGCGCATGTGGCACGCAGACGACTCGGCGCTTCATGCGGCCCTCGCGGATGACGGTCATCGTCGCCGTGCGCGCCCACGCCTCGCGCCGCGACGACAACGGATCGAGCAGCCGCGCTCGCCGGCCGGGCCCGGTGAACATCGCTGCGGCGGCTGATGTCGACGTCGTGCGCTCCGCCATCATCGCCTCGAGCATGAGGTCGCGACCGGTCACATCCGGCGGCGTGCCCGGCTCCGGCAGGACGAGCCCCATGAGCATCATTGCGTCATCGACGGATCCGACCGGCAGCAGGATGGTGTCGGCGTCGTCACCGAGGGCGGAGGAACTCGCGAGGTTCATCCGCACGCGCCACCACCCGAACCGGCGCCACAGCACGGGTTGTGTGAGTTCGACGGCCTGGATGCGGTCGACCGGAATGACGCGACGCGTCGTCGAGGTGAGGCCGTGCGTGACGACGATCCCGTCGGACGTGAGCGCCACGGAGAAGTTCGAGTCGCGCAGGAACGCGCGGACGGCCGCATTCACCGCGCCGAACATGACGAACAGCACCGTCAGCGCGATCGAGAACGCCTCCGACGCGTGCCCCGTACTGACGCCGACACCGAACAGGACGAGCAGGACGACGAAACCCGCCTCCGCGACGAGCGCACCACCCGTCAGCGCCTGGGCGGTGAAGACGCGGTGCGGGGGCACCCTGACGATGGCGCCCTCCGCGTCCGCTGCGACTCGTACGCGATACGGCGCGAGGGCTTCGGTGAGCGTGCCACTCAGGTCGTCGACGACGCCCGGGATGACACCGTGAACGAGTCGACTTCCCAACGATGCACCGGGCCGCGATGCCCTCGCCGTGGCGGCGTCCTCCCGGACGCGCGCGGCCTGGCGGGTCGTGGGCGCCCCGCCCTCGGGTGCATCGCCGGGGTTGGTGGCAGCCTCCTGGCCACCAGCGCCGAGGTTGGTGGATGTCCGTGACGCACCGTCGCTCTCGTGGGAGGTTTCACGTGAAACTCGCACCCGTTCGAGCATCGTGGCGCGCAGTTTCTCGGCGTCGGCACGCCGCAGGTATTCGATCGTCAGGTTGGAATCGCTGCCGCCCGCGACGTCGAACTTGAGCTGGGCGAGGCCGAGCAGTCGGGGAAGTAGCGGCTGGGTGAGGTCGATGGCCTGCACGCGATCGAGACGCGCCTTGCGGTGCGCCTTGCCGACGACGCCCTTGCGCACCTGCAAGCTGTCGGCGTCGACGCGAAACTCGTTCTTGCGCCACATGATCCAGTTGGCGAGCAGCAGCACGGCAAGCACGCCCACGAGAATGGCGAGCGCGACGAGCCAGCGGCTCGCCGCGTATGTCTCGGCATTGCTCGACGACGAGGAGCCACCGGCCGCGCCGTTGAGAGCATCCTTCAGCATGTCCTCGGCGCGGGAGATGCCGATACCGAGGACGACGAGCAGAAACGCGCCGCTCTTCATGACTGGCGTCAACGGGTGAACGCGATGCCATGCTCCGTCGGCGAGCGTGTCGTCGGGCGGCCCGGGGGTGGCGGCCGAGTCGTCGGGCGTGTGGGTATCGGCCATCGTCACAACCCCGCGAGGTGCGCTTCGCCGAGCGCCGCGAGACGATCGCGCAGTGCCTCCGCGTCGTGGCGTGGCATGCCGGGGATGGTGGCGTCGGAAGACGCGGACGCGGTGTGCAGTTCGAGCGTGGCAAGATCGAACATCCGCGCGATCGGTCCACTCGAGACCTCGACGTACTGCATGCGCCCGTACGGCACGACCGTCGTCGTACGGAACATGACGCCCCTGACGATGAGCAGGTCGTCGTCGCGCGTGGCGTACCCGATGTGCCTGACCTGACGCGCGATGACGAGGCCCACCCACACGACGGCGACGATCAGCGCGACGGCGAGGGCAACCGTCACCCAGCGTGGCGCGAAGAACATCGTGGCCGCGACGCCGGCACCGGCGACGACCGCCGCGATGGCGAGCGTCAGCAGGCGCGCCGACGTCAGCCGAGGGCTCACCGGGGTGAGGCCTGGTGGCAAGGGCCGTGCATCGCTTTCGGACATGCGTCCCACCCTAGGTCTGACGGCGCGACGGCCCGGCAGCGGCATGCACGCGGCCGGGAGTTGTCGGGTCTACCAAGAACCTCACCAAACACGCGCACAGCCTCGAACGACGAGCGCTCGACAGCCTCGTGCCTGTTTCACGTGAAACGGCGAGGTTCAGGCCCTCATGATCTGTTCGGCGACATCGTCGAGGTCGCGGCCCATGCGCACGTGCACCCCGCGCCCGAGGTCGAACCCTTCGTCGTCGAGCCGCCCATGGGTGAGGGGTGCGTCATCGAGGCCGGCGAACCAGACCTCATGCCCGTCAGCCGCGAGGCGCCGCACCGTCTCGAGGATCATGCGGGCCGCGGTCTCGTCGAGCGCGTGGACGTCGACGAGGTCGAACACGACGGTCTTCGTCGTCGGCGGCTCGTCGCTGATGAGCCGGACGACGCGCTCCGCGCCGGCGAACCGGATGTCGCCCTGCAGGTCGTAGACGTGCGCGTCGACGCCGCGCGAACCTCGCCCGAGCGGAACGACGTGGGAGTGTCGGACGACCGAGCGGGCAGGCGGCGGGACGTCCATGAGGTGCATGTCCATGTCTTCGCTGAGTCGCTCGAAGACCTGCACCCCTCGGGCCGAGTGGCCGTGCTCGTCGAGCGGCGGCGAGAACGTCGCGAGCCCCACCTGCCCGGGCAGCGCGCCGATGATGCCGCCCCCGACGCCGCTCTTGGCGGGGATGCCGACGGCCGTCAGCCAGTCACCGGCGGCGTTGTACATGCCGCAGCTCAGCATGACGGACAGCACCTGGCGGGCCGTGCGCGAGCTGACGACCTGCTCACCGGTCACCGGGTGGAGGCCGCCGTTGGCGAGCGTCGTCGCCATGACGGCGAGGTCACGCGTCGTCACGCGCACGGCGCACTGCTCGACGTAGCCGTGGACGACGACGTCCGGGTCGTCCGTCAGCATGTCGTAGCTGCGCAGCATGTGCCCGATGGCGAGGTTGCGGTGCGCGTCGTGCCATTCCGATTCGGCGACGGTCCTGTCGATGCTCAGCTCGCGCCCGGCGAAGGCCGACAGACCGGCGACGATGCGTCGCACGCGCGCCGACTCGTCGTCATCGGGGGAGGCGACGAGAGAGTGCGCCGTGATGGCGCCGGCGTTGATCATGGGGTTGAGAGGGCGCTTGCTGCCCGCCTCGAGGCTGATCTCGTTGAACGCCTCACCGCTCGGTTCGACGCCGATGCGACGCTGCACCTCGTCGAGGCCGCGATCCTCGATCGCCATCGCGTAGACGAACGGTTTGCTGACCGACTGAATGGTGAACTCCGCCTCGGCGTCACCGGCGCTGTAGATCATGCCGTCGACGGTGGCGATTGCGAGGGCGAACAGTGACGAGTCGACGCGGGCCAGTTCCGGAATGTAGTCGGCATTCCGGGCATGGGCGTCGGGCGGGCAGGCCTCGAGCGTCGCCGCGAGGTAGTCAGGAATCAGCGAGATCATCGAGAAAACCGTACGACCTGCGTCTTGTCGCGGACGAATCGGTTGCTCCGTGCGTGCAAATGCACGCGGGTCCATTTGCACACACGGAGGTCGTCGGGAGGCATCGGCCATGCGGTGCGGGCGTTGTCTCAGGGTGGCTAGCGCATTTTATAGACGCGTAGAGATTGCCCGATCACGCAGTGGCGGCGAGCATGGTGACATGCACTCTGAAACGACGCCGGACGCGGCGACGAGCGGCCCTGCTGGGCATGACATGAACTGGCACGACGTCTAGAAGGGCGAGCAGGTCTGGAGAGGCAACCCGAACGACGCGCTCGTCGCGGTGCTGACGGAGCAGCTGGCCGACTTATCCCCGGGTCGAGCGCTCGACGTCGGCTGCGGTGAGGGCGCTGACGCCATCCACCTCGCTGAGCAAGGGTGGCAGGTGACGGCCCTCGACGTTGCAGCACCTGCGCTGGAACGGGGGCGCGCGGCAGCCGAAGTAAGCGGAGATGACGTCGCCTCCCGTATTACGTGGGTGTGCGCGGGGCTGCTCGACGCGACCTTGGCGCCCGAAGGTCTCGATCTCGTCAGTGTTTTCTATCCCGCTCTACTGCGCACCGAAGATCAGTCGATCGAGCGCTCGCTTCGCGACCTCGTCCGCCCCCGTGGCGCATTGATCGTCGTGGCCCACGCACACGTCGATCGCGATCGCGCGCTCGAGCACGGCTTCGACCCGGACTCCTACGTCACGATCGCCGACGTGATCGGCCGCCTCGGTCAGGGGTGGCAGATCGAGCAGTTCGAGTCGGAGCGCCACGTCACCGAGGGTGCCGGTGCCCACCACCAGGCCGACATCGTTCTCGTCGCGCGTCGTAGCGACTGATCAGCTGCGCCCCGCGCCGGGCGCATGATCAGCTGCGCGCCCGCGCCTCGCGCACCGACGCGCGGGTCAGTGGCGGGTAGATCGTCTGGGCGCTGCCGCGGCGGTAGAGCTTGGCGGGGCGCCCGCGCCCGACGCGGCTGTCGCCCGTCTCCTCGACGAACCCGTCGACGCTCAACACCTTGCGGTGGAAGTTCGCAGGTTCGAGCGAGCCGCCCCACACGGCTTGGTAGACGTGGCGAAGCTGCGACATCGTGAACTCGTCGTCGAGGAAAGCCGTTGCGACAGAGGTGTATTCGAGTTTGGAGCGGGCGCGTTCGACGCCGTCGGCGAGGATACGCTGGTGGTCGAACGCGAGCGGCATCCCGAGCGCTTCGTCGACCGGTACCCACACCGCTTCGAGCGCGTCGGACGCCGCTTCGAGGTCGGGAAGGCGCGCGCCGAACACCGTCCACGCGACGCCGATGACGCGTTCCGGCCGCGGGTCGCGCTCGACCTCGGTGTACGTGCGCAACTGCTCGAGCACGACGTCGCGCTCCGCGATGCCGACCTCTTCACGCAGCTCGCGATAGGCGGCCTGCTCCGCCGACTCGCCGCGACGCATGAAACCGCCCGGCAGCGCCCACTTGCCTCGCTCCGTCGCGGCGGCCCGCCGGATGAGCGCGACGTGCAGTTCGTCGTCGCGCAGGGTGAGCACCACCATGTCGGAGGCGACGAGGGCGACCTCGCGATCAGCGTCAGACATGCCCCGAGTCTAGTCAGCGCGCCGATCGACGCCGCCCGGCCCGCCGTTTTCGCAGCCGCCGACGCAACCGCTGCCACCGGATCTGCGTGCGCCACCATCGCGGCAGCGCGGCGCACTCCTCGAGCGGCAGCGGCGCAGCGCGGCGCCCCGCCTCGTCGAGACAGCGTCGCAGCACCTCGACGAGCACGCGCACGTCGTCACCTGCGCGGTGCGCGTTCTCGACGGGGATGCCCCAGTACTCGGCGAGCGTGCCGAGACGCAGGTTGTCGGTCGGTAGCTCGAGCCCCCGCGCGAGATGCCATGTGCACAGGCGTTCGCTGACGGGCAGCTCACGCCCGGCGCGGCGCGCCTCCGCAGCGAGGAACGCCCAGTCGAACGCCGCGTTGTGGGCGACGAGGATGCGCCCATCGAGCAGTTCGCTCAGTTCGTCGACGAGGTCGGCGAAACCGGGTGCGTCGCGCACGTCGTCATCGCTCAGCCCGTGGATATGGACGGGCCCGGTGCCACCGCGGGCTCGCACGAGCGAACTCCACTCGCGCTCCAGGCCTCCTGACGGCGTCAGCTGCGTCACCGCCACCTCGATGACGCGGTGCCGCAGCGGGTCGAGCCCGCTCGTTTCCACGTCGACGACGGCGAAACCGCGCCGCGCGGGCGGGGGGACAACGCTCGGTGCAGGCATGTGAGCCACTTCCCGTTGCTGGTCGCGCGCCACCTCGTGAGCGGCGCGTCGCCGTCTCCTGCGGCGATGACTTCACGGTACGAGTGAGCACCGACAACCCCGGAACGACGCGGTTCTCACGCCATCGCGGCGCCCCCTGACGTGAGGGGGCGCCGCGACGAACGAGCTCAGAGAAGGGCCGCCGCGGTCACGGGCTGACCATGCCGCCGTTGACGTTGAGCGTCTCGCCGGAGACGTATCCCGACTCGGCGCTCGCGAGGTATACGTACGCACCTGCGAGCTCTGCGGGCTGGCCTGCGCGCCCGAGGGGCGTGTTCTGGCCGAACTCGGGGATGTTCTCCTGGAACTGCCCGCCGGAGACCTGCAGCGGCGTCCAGAACGGGCCCGGTGCGACGGCGTTGACGCGGATGCCCTTCGGCCCCTGCTGCGCAGCCAGAGCCTTGCTGAACGTGTTGATCGCGGCCTTCGTCGTCGCGTAGTCGAGCAGGTGCTCGCTCGGGCCGTAGGCCTGGATCGAGGTCGTGTTGATGATGGTGGAGCCGGCCGGCATGTGCGGCAGCGCCTCCTGAGTGATCCAGAACATTGCGTAGACGTTCGTCTTGAGCGTCTGGTCGAACTGCTCGCTCGTGATGTCGGCGATGTCGGCCTGCGCCTGCTGGAAGCCGGCATTGTTGACGAGGATGTCGAGCCCACCGAGCTTGTCGACGGCGTCACGCACGAGTTGACGCGCGGTCCCCTCCTCGCTGATGTCGCCCGGCAGCAGGTGGGCCTGACGCCCGGCGTCCTCGACGAACTTCGCGACCTCGGCGGCGTCCTTCTCCTCGCGCGGGTGGTAGCTGAGCGCGACGTCGGCGCCCTCACGCGCGTAGGCGATGGCGACGGCGCGCCCGATGCCGGAGTCTGCCCCCGTGACGAGGGCCTTGCGCCCCTGGAGACGGCCGGTGCCGCGGTAGGTGTCCTCGCCGTGATCGGCCTTCGGCGTCAGCTTCGCGTCGAGCCCGGGCCACGTCAGCTCCTGCTTGGGAAAGTTGTTCGAGGGGTACTGCGTGACGGGGTTGGTGAACGTGTACTGATCGGTTTTCTTGTCGGTCATCGCGGGCCTCCTGGCACGTCGGGCGATCCGGAAAATGTGGCGAACAGTGGTGCAGCACTGGCTTGTTCAGGACGCTACCCGTGCGCGAGCACCGTCGGCAATGACCCGTGAGGGTGGATGCCGCACCCCCACGTTGCACCGTCATCCCTTGTAGCGTTTGCCCGTCTTCTTGCGCTCGCGCAGCACGCCCTGTGGCCGGCCGTCGTCGTTCGGTGCCAGACCGCCCTGGCACGTCGGGCAGCTGAACAGGGTCCGCTCGCGCCCGGGGTCGCCGGCCATCGCGACGCGGATCGTGTCGTTGCAGCGCAGGCACGCCATCCCCGACCGGGCGTGGACGTAGCGGTCCTGCCCCGCGCGGGCGTCACCCGTCGACGATTGCACCCCGGTGCGTCCGCTGACGAGCATGAGGCGTCGCGCGTCGTCGAGCACCGCCTCGAGCACCCCGTCCGGCATCGCGGCGAGTTGCGTCCACGGCAGGATGCGGTGCACCCACAGCATCTCGCTGATCCAGAATGTGCCGAGACCGGCGACGAGCCGCTGGTCGAGCAACGCCTCACCGACCGGGCGTTCGGGCTGTGCGCGCAGGTTGTCCAGCGCCCGCCCGCGCCCGCCGCCGTCCCAGTCATCGGCGAGCAGATCGGGCCCGAGGTGCCCGACGACGTCGCACTCGCGCGCGGTCTCGAGGACGTCGAGCACCCCGAGCTTCGAGCCGACGGCGAGCGTCCGCGGGGTGTAGAGCAGCGCCCGCGTCGTGTGGGCGGTGACGGCGCGTCGGACGTCGGCCTCGGCGCCGGCAGCGGCGCGTCCCTGGAGGGTCGACGGGGCTGGCAGCAGGCTCCAGCGGCCCTCCATCTTGAAGTGGGAGTGGATCGTCACGCCACCCTCGAGCCGATGCAGCATGTGCTTGCCGTGCGTGACGACGGGCAGGCACTCGCGCCCCGAGAGATCAACCGTCGCGAGCCGCGGCGTGCGCAGATCGGTGCGCGTCAGGCGTTGCCCGAGCAGGGCGCGGTTGAGGCGCGCCGCAGCCCACATGACGGTGTCGCCCTCAGGCACGGGGCCTCCTTCGGTCGTCGTGGCACGGCGTTCTCAGCGAAGTATGAGCGATGTTTCACGTGAAACGCAGGGGAAACGCCGACGGCGACATTGGCCGTGTACGCCAGTCTTTGCGACGATATCTCCCGATCAAGCCACGGGGAGGGAAAGAAAAATGAACCACATGCGCAGGGGAGGCGTCGCGCTGGCCGCGGCGCTCACCGTCATGCTGACCGGGTGCGGCGCCGTCGAGGACGCCGTGTCGAAGGCCACCGATTCGACGAAGAGTGACGCCGCCGACGCGACGCCGAGCGGGTCGGCGCCGTCGGCCGCATCCGGTTCGGCCGACAAGCCCATCGGCCGCGCCTCGATCGACCTGGGCGGCTCCGCCTCCTCGTTGCCGCCGGAGAAGATGTCGAGGCCCGACGCCACGGACTGCTACGCGGGGTCCTCACGTATCTATGACCGGCACGGCGTGACGTGCGTCGAAGCGCGCTCGGCCATGCAGAAGTACGAGGCGACGCCCGCGTCAGCCAAGGGCAGCGAGGCGCGCGTCGACGCCTACACGTGCTCGCACAATCCGGACATCATGGTGACGCAGGGTGCCGCGCCGGCGAAGTGCGTCGACGGCTCCGGCAACGTCGTCTTCAATTGGCGTTACCCCGGCGCACCGCAGCCGGCCAGGGGCTGACGGCTGCCGCCCGGCGTCGGCGAAACCCCCACCGTCGGCAAGACGCCGAACGCCGCGCCGAGTCGCGCTGCGGCGGCCCGGCCCGGCGTCCGATTCGGAGGATCTGCTCGTCCTGTCAGGCCTGACGGGTGACGCGCACCCGGGCGCCGTTGCCCGGCATCGTGGGCAGCTGCGTCCAGGAAAAGTCGAGACCCTTGGGGTCGATCTCGACACCGGGCGTGCACAGACCGGAGATCGTCACCGACAGTGCGGTCACGGCGATCTTCTCGCCGGGGCAGCGGTGCCCGGTCGCGACGTCGCCGCCGCCCTGCGGGATGAAGTTCTCGATCTGCTCGGCGTCCTCGACCCCGAGGAAGCGCTCCGGCTCGAAGCTGTCTGCGCGCTCCCAGCCGCTGGGGTCGGTGTTCGTGCCGAGCACGTCGATGAGCACGCGCTGGCCCTTGCGGATCTTCTGCCCGCCCCATTCGAACGTGTCGCGCGCGAACGCCGGCAGCATCGGGACGAACGGCGACGTGCGACGCACCTCCTGCGCGAACGCGACGGCCGTCGGATTCCCGAGCAACGTTCCACGTGAAACCACCTCGCCCGCGATGCGCTCGCGGTACTCGGGATGCTCGACGAGCGCACGCGCCGCGAAGGCGGCGAAACGCGCGACCGCAATCGTCGGTCGAGTGGCGTTCTGCAGTTCGACTCCGGCCGTGTGCTCGTCGAGCAGGGAGCCGTCGAGGTGGGTCTGCTTGGCGACCTCAGCGAGCGCGGTGCCCTCGGCGGGCGTGATCTCACCGCGACGCGTGCGCGCGACGAGGTCGGCGGCCCACGCGTCGCAGCGGCGGCGGTTGAGCCACGCCTCGACGTGGGCGGGGCTCTTCTTGCCGAACCCGTCGACGATCTGGCCGAGGCGCTCGGCCCAGACGTCGAGCTCGGCGTCGTCACCGGGGATGCCGGCCCAGCGCAGCGCGGCCCGTCCGTATGTGATGACGCTGCCGTCGTACACCGTGCCGGGTGCCTCGACCCAGCGCTCCAGCGTCTTGCGCATCTCGTCCTCGAGGTACGGCATGAGACGGCGCACCTGAGCGTCGTCGTACGCGATGCGCACGAACATGGCCTTGCGGTGACGGTGCTCGTCGTCGTCGAGGCCGTGGACGGCGCCCTTGCCGAACAGAGGGCCGCGGATGGGCAGCGGCATCGCGCCGTCACGCTTCATGCGGGTCGTGTCGTAGAACAGCTCGACGCCTTCGCGCCCGCGCACGAGGAGGGCTGGTTTGCCGAGCATGCGCAGACCGAGCGGACGCCCGTCGCCGGCGTCGCGCCCGCGCGCCTCGCGGACGCGGCTCTGGAACATGTAACCGTCCGCGAGGAAGGCGGCCGTCTGATCCGGCAGCTTGCCCAGCGTGTCGGCGATCTTCGTCGTGATGGTGCTCATGCTGACCCCGATTCGCTTGGAGAACAACGGATTTGTCCCCAGCCTAGGCACGCCGCCAGAACGCCCGCTGAGTGCCTCATGACATGTGAGAGCGAGGTCTCGCGCTCGGCTGCCCGAACGGCGCGCCGAGGTGGGCGATCCGCCGAGAGGCAGCCGAGACGGTGGGCGTCCAGTCGAAACCGCCGTCTGAGCGCCGGGCGTCACCCGTCGCGCAGGGCCTCGATGAGTTCGTCCTTCGTCATCGTGCTGCGGCCTTCGACCTCGAGCTCGCGGGCGCGCTCACGCAGTTCGTCGACGGTCCAGTCGTCGTAGCTGCCGTGCTCGCCGCCCTTGCGTCCGACGGTGCTGCGTGACGAGTTCGCGGCCGCGTTGGCGATGCGGGCCGACTTCTCCTTGCTGTTGCCCTCGCGCCGCAGCGCCTCGTACATCTCGTCGTCCTTGACCGACGGGCCCGGGTCGTCGTTCGAGCCACGCTTGTCCTGGTTCTTCGCCACGTCACTTGTCCTTCCATGCGCGTGATGCAGACGTCTCGATCATGCCTCGGCCGTGAGTAGTTCTACTCACCCTGCGAGGTGGGATCCAGTGATCGCATGGCCCGCGCAAATTGGAATCAACGCCCTCGTGTGCGCCTTCTTCGTCGGTCTTCTGCCGGTGCTTGCCGGGGGCAGCGCGGGCGCCGCGGTCGGCGCGCGCGTCAGCACCGCCCATGACGTCGCACCGCGGTCACGGTGCGTAGACGACCTTCGTCACGGCCACCGTCTTCGGGGCCATGTTGTTGACGCTGTACTGCGCCGTCCACGTCGCGTTGGTCTTGTCGAAGTATTTCTGCCCAGCACCCTTCGTAGGGTCGAAATCCTTGGGCAGCAACAGCACTGCGTCGCCGGCGTTGTCGCAGTAAAGCCAGCTGCGACGGTCTTGGTAGTGCGTCGTCTGGTCGTGCGACGCTGCAGAACACGTGGCCCCGTTGGCGAGCTTCACCTGCATTGGAGTCGGCTGCTCGCCGGGGTCGCGCGGCCGGATCTTCGACACGTTCGACGGGAACCGAACCGCCATCTTCTGTTCGAGGCTGTGCAGGCACAGCACGTTTCCGGTCGCCTTCTCCTTCTGGCACGCGATGAGACCGGCGGCGATCGCCCCGCACGTGAAGGACTTGCCGGTCTTGGAGTAGGGGCTCACATCGGCGCTGGGTGAGGACGAATCGAAGCCCATGCTGCAGCCGTCGTTGTCGAGGGTCGGCACGTTCCACGATGCGTCGGGCCAGACGGTCGTGCTGACGGTGGGGACACCAGCGACGGTGGCCGGGGCCGACGATCGTGGGGTGTTCGATGCTCGTGACGAAGAACCGGCCGGGGAGGGCGACGTCGCGGACGGTTCCGAGGGACCTGACGACGCGCTCGCGCTGGTAGCTGCTGAGGACGACGATGTCGCGGACGACGATGTCGACGTAGCGGCAGCTGGCGTCGAGGTGCTCGAGGGGGCTGACGTCGAGGAACTCGGTGAGGGCGAGGTGCTCGTCGCGCTGGGTGGCGTGGAGTCGGCGGTCGTGTCGCCGGAGCCGCCGCATGCCGCCAGGGCGAGCGTCAGCGCACCGAACGACGCGAGGGCGAGTGAGCGGGTACGGGCCATGGTGTCTCCCGGGGTCAGCGTGCTGCCTGTGGGTTCACCATGAGCACATCACACGTGGGCGCCGCGTGGTGGTTCGGCGTGTGCAGTACCCACGGTGCACGCGACGTTCGTGCTGGCTCGCCTCGAGAAGGGGCGGCATGCGCTCCGACGAGTACCCACACGCGGTCGTCTCGAACGCCGATGAACCCGGCGTCGACGAGCCGACGAGCTGCCGAGACCAACCACGCAAGCAAGCGAAGAGCCGTGAACCGCAGCGGCTCTCCCCGTCATTCGCTCGGGGAGAGCCGCCGATGCGTCAGCGGCGCGGCTGGCCGTTGGAAGCGGTCGTGCCGCCGTCGACGGGGATGATCTGGCCGGTGATGTACTGAGCGTCCTTGGTCGACAGGAACAGCGCGATACCGGCGAGATCCTCGGGCACACCGACGCGGCCGAGCGCGAGGCGGTCGACGAAGGGCTGCAGGTCGTCGTCGCTATCGGCCATGTCCGCCGTCATCGGCGTCTTGGTGAAGGCGGGCGCGATGCCGTTGATGCGCACGCCCTTGGCGCCCCAGTCGAGGGCGGCGCTCTGGATGAGGCCGCTGAGCGCGTACTTCGTCGAGTTGTAGACGGGCTGGCCCCAGTCGCCGCCGATGCCGCTGACGCTCGTGACGACGGTGATCGAACCGTTCGTCTTCGCCAGTTCGGGCAGCGCTTCCTTGAGCATGTAGAAGAAGCCGTCGACGTTTGTGCCGTAGGCGGCGGCGAAGTCTTCGTCGCTCGTCTCGGTGACGTCACCGCCGACGTGCTGGCCGGCGTTGTTGATAACGACGTCGAGGTGGCCGTACGTGTCGACGGCCGTCTTGACGAGGGCGGCGACGTCGTCGTGCTTCGACACGTCGGTCTGCACGGCGAGGGCGTTGTCGCGCCCGGCGATGACCTCGTCGAGCTTCTCCTTGCGGCGCCCGGCGACGACGACGGTGGCGCCGTTGTCGAGGAACGCATCGGTGATGGCGGCGCCGATGCCGGTGCCGGCGCCCGTCACGATGACGACCTTGTCCTTGACGTCGTACGTGTTCGCTGTCATGACCTGCTCCTTCGCGCGGGGTCGTGGCTGATGCCACCTGGTTGTTTCCAGCCTGTCGCGCAACGGT
The DNA here is from genome assembly GCF_001556795.1 of Dermacoccus sp. CCH2-D9. Taxonomy (NCBI): domain Bacteria; kingdom Bacillati; phylum Actinomycetota; class Actinomycetes; order Micrococcales; family Dermacoccaceae; genus Dermacoccus; species Dermacoccus sp. CCH2-D9. The sequence continues at coordinate 26,134 of NZ_LSJT01000042.1, read as the reverse complement.
GTTCGCGTGCAACTGCGGCGCAGATGGCGGGGTGGGCGCCGGGCGCGACGTCGCCGCGCGGACGATGCGTGGCCGATGCGGCAGCGCGGCGCTCGCGGGCGGCTTGCAGTGTGGAGCCGTACGCTGTGCCCTCGTGTCGAGCATCTTCGAGTTCATCCTCAACCTGCCGCCGTGGCTCGTCCTCGTGTGCGCGTTCCTCTTCCCTGCGCTCGAGGCGTCGGCGTTCGTCGGTGTGGTCGTGCCGGGTGAGATCGGCGTCGTGCTCGCGGGGGTCGTCGCGAATCAGGGGAAGTTGCCCGTGTGGGCGGTGCTCGTGGCGTCGATCGCGGGGGCCGTCATCGGCGACTCGATCGGCTACGAGGTCGGCAAGCGTTGGGGTGAGCAGATCCTGAGCAAGCTGCCTGACCGTCTGCTCGACAAGCGCAAGATGGAGAGCGCGAAGGACGCGCTGCGCCGTCACGGCGGCAAATCGGTGTTCTTCGGGCGTTTCACTGCCGCGCTGCGCGCCCTCATCCCCGGTGCCGCGGGCATGAGCGGGTTGCCGTACGTGAAGTTCGTGTTCTGGAACGCGCTCGGCGGGTCGATCTGGGCGACGGCGTTCGTCCTCATCGGCTACATCGCCGGCAGCCAGTACAAGTCGGTCGAGCGTTACGCGAACTGGATCGGCATCGCCTTGCTCGTCGGCATCATCGCCTTCTTCGTCGTCAGGCACTTCCGCGGCAAGCGCCAGCACGAGCACGCCTGACTCACACACGTCTGAGTCCGAGGCACCTACCGCCCCGGGTGGACGATGCCCCGCCGACATCCGTCGACGGGACGTTCACGCGTCCTGATGTCGCTTCAGTCGCACTGCCAGCACACGCCGCTGGCGGGCAGCTGCGTGAAGCATGATGGGCAGACGGGCTGCGGTTCGTCCTCGCGCTTGGCGGCGCGGGTGCGTTCGGCGGCGCGGTCGGCGCGTTCGCGGCGCACGATGACCTGCTCGGGGATGCGTGCGACGCCGCCGCTCTCGGGCAGGTCGGTGGCGTAGGCGCGGTAGCACATGAGGCGGTGTTCGGCGGCGTCCGCTTCGACGTCGGGTTCGCCGACGAGTTCGGGCATCGTCAGGCCCTCGGCGATGGGCGTGCGCCAGTAGGCGGTGCCGACGGTGCCGTCGGTCTTGAGGCACAGCGACGTCAGCGGCGGATCGCCGGCGGTGGCGGCCTGCACGGCGCACAGTTCGAGGATCTTGCCGACCATGTTCGCCGGCGTCGACGAGGTGTGGATGCCCGATTCGCGCTGCACGTGCTGCGCGAGCTCCTTGTAGGTGATGAGGCCGTTGTAGTGCGTCGCGACCTGCTGCAGACGCTCGTAGGCGATGCGCGTCCAGACCTTCAGGGCGTCGGCGAACTCGACGGGCGTGCCGTCCTCCGCGCGGTAGGTACCTCGTGGTGCGGGGGACGTCGACATCAAGCCTCTTTCGTCGGTTTCGTCGGTGGGGGTGCCCTCGAATTATCCCCCGGCGCGCTGGGGGGCTGCGACCAGCAGCGTCGTGAGATCACCCACGCTTGCCTGGGCGTTTCGTCGACATCGCGGGTGCCCGACGTCGGGGTGGGTGACGTGGCGCGGCGGAACAGGGACGATGGGGGGCATGAGTGATGGTGGACGCATGCGACGCGACAGGTTCGACGGGCACATCGCCGGCGTGGGGACGACGTCGGGTCGACGTTTCGTCGTCGGACGGTGGTCGCGCTCGCCGTTGGGATCGTTCGCGGACGCCATGGTGGCGCACCCCGACGGGCGACGGGAGCTGCTCGCCCCGAACGACGAGGTGGCCGAATACGTCTGTGCGACCTATCAGTTCGACGACGTGACGGTCGTCGACGTCGCGATCGACGGCGCCACGGGGGCTGGTTTCACGTGGAACATCATGGCCGGTGAGTTGGATCTGAGCCTGACGTTCGGTCGTCGTCTCGCGCTCGCGTGGCCGCTGTGGCCGATTCGTGGGGCGCTCGTTCACCCGGGCACGGCACGCGCGATCGACCCGTTCGCGCGCGTGCTCATGCCGGGGGTTCGCACGGCGGGGACGGCCGGAAACGGGCGTCGCGAGTTCTATCTCGCGCAGGATCTGCGCGCCGTCACGGCCGTGCGCGGCACGTGGGCGGGCGATGACGTCGGGGCGCTCGCGGACGTCACCCCTGAGCCCGGTTTCGGATTCAGCTCGACGCCGCGCCGACCAGCCGTCACGACGGTGACGACGTTCGTCGAGGTGCCTGACTGAGGGGCTCAAAGCTGAACTCATAGTGCGCGGCGGATCATGAGTTCAAGGCAAGAGCGTCGCGCTGCAACGGTCCACAGCTCTTCATCGGGGTTGTGGGGGCTGATCTTACAACCGAACTCATACTTACCGCGCCCACCTAGCGGGGCCCGGCGGGAGCGCGGCGAGGCGCGGGGGTGTTCGTGTTTTGCGGTTCGGCGCTGGCCGCTGATGACGAGGTCTGCTGCGCCCCGATCAAGAGCCCTCCATCGCGATGGTGTGGGGGTTGTCACCGCTGGGGGCTACGTTGTGAGCGGGCCGAATGAGTCGGTCATCGAGCGACGAGGGGTGGATGGCGTGAGTGTGACGTGGGGTGAGGCGCGTCGGGTGCAGGAGGCCGGGCCGCAGCAGGCTTGGTGGCCGCAGGGTGAGCAGCCGCAGTGGGCGCGGGTGACGCCGTCGGATCTCATCGCCGTCACCAGTCAAGACGACGACGCGGACGCGGTGGAGCTGCCGGGGCTGTGGCGTCTCGATGCCTACGACGAGGAGCGCGAACTCGTCACGTACGAGCTGTGCCTCGCATCCGTCGACGGCGGACCGGCCGGCGAGCCGACGTTCGTGTGCCATGACGCAGGGGCGGTCGTCAGGTTCCGCGACGACCTGACGTTCGAGACCGGCGACGATGCACAGCCTCTCGTCGCATGGTTCGCGTGGCTGCAGCGTCGTGATGCGCTCATGGCGTCGGAGCCGCGCAGCGATGAGTGGGCGGGCGACGACGTCGACTCGCAACTCGAGCGCGCGGAGGCTGACGTCGTCGCGATGGGCGAGCAGACAGCGCTGCTGTCGGTCTTCGACAGTGTTGCGGCGATTCGCGAGTGGGTGGCACGGCTCTCGCCGAAGCCGCTCGTGCCGTTCGAGATCGTCGCGTTCGACGCGGCTGGCTGGCTCGAGGCCAAGCGTGCGCAGGATGAGGACGGCCTGTTGCACCAGTACCACGAGACGTCCGACGACGATCCATCGCAGATCGTCGTGAAGTGGCTCGCGGTGAAGCCCGACGTCGAGTCGGCGCAGACGTGGTTCACGACGGCGGACGGCGGTGTCGGCTCGGCGTACGTGTGGGGTTACTCCGAAGGGGGCGGTCAGGTGTCAGCGTTCGCCGTCGAGCGGGCGCTCGCATGGGGTGAGGTGGCGCCGTTCGTCGCCGACGAGTTCGCTGACGATGTACCCGCGTCTCGCCGGTGGATCGCCGTGCGCGCACAAGGCATGGTGTCGGGTATCGCTGTGCCCGTGCTGGATTCGTTCGTCACGGTGTCGACGGATGCGGACGGAGCGAGCTTCGTCTTCCGCGCCGAAGAGGCCGGGACGAGCGTCGCGCGCAGGCGTGCCGAGCAGGATTTCCGGTTGAAGTGGGCGCGCTGGTTCAACACCGACGAGGAACTGACGCGTGACGAGTTGGCGCGCGGCGTCAACGCCGTCGAGGCGACGATGAAGGAGCTGGCATGACGAACGTGACTCACGAACTCGACTTGGGCGACACCGGGTTCGACGAGTTCGACGACGGCGATAGCACCCGCTGCACGTGGAACGAGTGCGTGTGCACCGAGACCCCGACGCACTACGTCGTGTTCGCCGAGCACGCAGGCGGCGGCGACGCGCAACTCTTCTGCGCGCGCCACTACGTGCTGACGCTCGCGAAACTCATCGAACTGCACCTGCCCGAGTGTTCGGGCGGCGCCGACGATCACGTGTTGAGGTACGGCTCGCTCGCCGAGTAGCGCCCGCGTCAGCGTTACGGCATGCACCTCTATCCTCAGTCTGGCGAACGCTCACGGGTTTGCGATTTCTCGGATGAGGATCACTTCTCGCAGGCGACTCCGTCTCCATCACGATCGAGCTTGCGGCTGTACCCAGGTTGGCCGGCGTAGAGCGGAGCAGCCCCTGCTGCCTTGACCTGCCTACAGTTGCTGTAGCTGGCGGAGCCAGTGGGTTCGGCGTCTGGGGTGTCGGGCTCGTCCGTCCTTTGCGGCACCACGGGTGCAATGGGCTCGCTGGTCGCGGGCGTTTCGTTGCGAGTCGGTGCTGTTGATCGCGTTGTCGCGGCCCGCGGGGTGACGGGTGTTGTTCGGGAACGCGTGCTGTCCGAGGTATCTCGTTCCTGGCTGGTCTCGGCCGTGCTCGCCGTGCTGGCGGCGGTGCTCGTCGTGGGGGTTGTCCGAGATGGCGCCACGCTCGACTGAGTGGCGGTTGTCGTAGCCGATGACGCGGAGACTGACGGATTCGAACTGGCGCCTGAGCCGCCATTGCACTGCGCGACGAGCAATGAGACAAGGACGAGACCAGCGCCTCCCATTCCGACCTTTTTCAGAAGGCCCGTTCGGTTGGCGGTTGACGCCGTCGACGAGGCCGCCACCGTAGCCCCACTTGGTGTCTGACGGGGCCAGGAGCGTGGGATCGACTGCGGCAGGTTGTGAGCCCGGGTTTGCGTCACGGGCTGCGTTGGCTCTGGAACAGTTGGGGCCTGGTCGTCTGCGCCCCGGTTCTCGTAGCGCTGGCGCAGGTTCGCGGCCGTGTTTCGGGCCGTTCGCGTGGCTTCCGCCGCCGTGCTCGCCGCCGCGCGTCTGGCTTCTGCCGTATTGGCGTCGAGGGAGCGGAGGGCGCCGCCGATTCGTTCACGGGCATCGCGCCACGAGGGAGATGATTCCGCGCCATACAGGCCCTCGGGTCCAGCGACAGGGCGTCGGGATTCGTCGACCCAAAAGGGCCAGTCTGCGGGGGCGTCTGGCCAGCGAGGGTCCGGCTGCCAACCTTGGGACGGTCGCCAGGCGTGGGGCGTCGGGGGCCAGCCAGGAGGCGGGTTGAAGTATTCCATTCGCCTCATCGTGCCAGGTCGCTCCCTGCTGAGCGGGCTATCGGGAAGAACGCCCTTATCGGTGTCTGACCCGTTCGGAGCGCCGGGTCATGTGCTGATCGCGGAGCCTCGGTTCTCGTTGAGAGTGACCGGGGTGGCGAAGGTCGCGACGGCTGTCCCATCGAACCGGGGCCGCGATGACACGATGGGGCATGGCTGATTTTGACGACCCGTCGGTCGAGGCGTTCATCCAGTCGTTTCGTGAGCAGTTGAACGACGAGGAGAACTGGCCTGACGTCGCCCGTGAGCTCGGGTTGCCGCCGCAAGCCGACGGCGGGCAGCCGGCGTCAGGCGCTGCCAGCGCGCCCGGTGCGGCGTTCGGCCTTCCCGCAGCGGGCGTGCCCGCAGGCTCGACGGAAGGCGTTGCGCGCCGGTTCTTCACGCCACCGCCGCCGCGGCCGCAGGTGACGCTGCCGCCCGCACGCGACGGCGTGCGGCTCCTCACCGTCCGCGTCGACGTCGACGAGGTGAAGCCGGCTGTTTGGCGCCGTATCGAGGTGCGTAGCGACGTGACGATGGCGCAGTTCCACGACGTCATCCAGGCGACGCTCGGATGGGCGGACGCGCATCTGCACCGGTTCACGCTCGGGCCGAAGAAAGATGTCTGGCGTGGGCCGTTCCTCGCGAGCGTGGCAGACGTAGAGATGGGTGATGACCTCGACGAGGCGTCCGGCGTCGAGACCGAGGTCGTTCTCGATCAGGTGTTGCGCGCTCCGGGCGATCGCGTGTTCTACGTGTATGACTTCGGTGACGACTGGGTGCACACGATCAAGGTCGAGAAGGTCGTCGAGCTCGCGACGAGCGGTACACCTGACGCTGACGGCCCGCTCGCGGAGTGCGTCGCCGGTCGCAACGCGTGCCCGTTGGAGGATTCGGGCGGACCGTGGCAGTACAACGAGCTCGTCCAGGGGCACAAGGCGCGCAACTTGTCACCGGAATACGCCGAGTGGGTGCCGCCGGGCTGGGATCCGGCGCGCTTCTCGGTCGACGAGGCGAACGCCGCGATCGTCGTGCTGTCGAAGGAGAACGAGGCTCTGCAGAGGATCGCCGAAGAGGGGGCGGTGGATCCGTCGTCGATGCTCGGCCAGACGTTGCGGCGGGCGTCGCCGCGTGCGCAGGTGGTGTTGCTCGGTTCGGTGTCGCGGGCCCGCAAGGAGCATGTCGAACCGACGGACGCAGAGCGCGCCGACGCGTTGCGCTCGTGGGTGACGCTCATCGGCATGCTCGCGGAGGGCCCGTTGCCGTTGACGCAGGCGGGCTACCTGAAGCCTGACACCGTCGGCAGGATCGTCGACGCGCTAGGCATCTGGACGCACGGCAGTAGCCGTCGAGAGATGGATGTCGTGCCGGTGACGGCGCTGCGTGAGTCGTTGAAGACGATGGGCTACGCGCGTCACTATCGCGGTGAGTTCGTGCTGACGAAGCGTGGCCAGGTGGTCGCCAAGGCGATCGCTGCGGGCGAGTTGGAGCAGTTGTGGCGCGACCTCGCTGCCGCGCTGGTGCCGGCGAAAGCCGACGAGTTCGAGGCCTGCGCGCGAACGCTCTACGCGCTGCTCGTCGCCTCAGCTTTTCCGCAGGAGCACACGTACGAGATGATCCGCGAACTCATCGCGGACGTGGGATGGCGCATGCCCGACGGCTCACCGCCGAGTTGGCGCGACATCGGCCCGTGCGTGTGGCCCATGATGCGCATGCTCGAGCACGTCGAACAGAACTGGCGCTTGCGACGATCGGGGCAGGATTACACGCCCGCTGCCCGCGCCCTGGCGTTCGATGCGGTGGCGGAGCTGGCAGACACGTCAGGAACGCAGAGCAACCCGGGCTGACGGGTGGCGCCCCGCGCGCCAGGAGAGACGAGAGGCCGACGAGTGGACATCGCGAGGATCAATGGATACGGCCCCGACCACGAGTGCTGGGTCGGGGGCGGGCACGAGATGGGCCCGCCACGGATGCGGTCGGTGCATGCGTCGAGCAATTCTGCCCAGGCGGAGGTGCTGTCGGTCATCGACGGCTTCCTCCAACTGCGCGTGCCGAGTGGTGACGCCGTCTGGGTGTGGAGCCACGAGCCATGGACGTCCGACGCCGGCGCTCCCGTCGTGATCGGGGACCTCGTGCAACTCCACGCGGCGGACGTGGTCTCTGACAGCGATGTGTCGTGGGTCCGCGCCGTCACGCGGGTCGATGAGTTCGACGCAGGGGAGGCGCGTCGCATTGCGTCGGGCTTGGTGCGCCGCTGCGGAGAGTGCGGGCAACTCGACTGCGACGGCGCCCAGGGCTGTCCATGGCTCGCGGGGGACTTCTACGCCTTCGAGCTGACGGCGAACATGGGCGACGGGCGCTATGTCGTGGGTCTGGGCAGCGGCATGGCCCGCATCGTCGAACGTGACGGCGTCCTCTACCCGGCTCAGAGGCTGGGCACGATCGCGGCCATGGGCCATGCGGCGTACTGGGAGGACCCCGGCGACGCCGACCTCGAGGAGATCGTGCGGTCAGCGCGGCGCGACCCGCAACTCGACTACGGCCCAGGGGCGCCGAGGAGAGAACGCCGGCAGAAACGCTGACGGTCGCAGATCAGTCGTCCAGGTCGTAGGGATCGTCTTGCTGAAGTTGTGCCCGCAGCCATTCATCGTGCTTCGCCGGGTCCGCCAGGGCGTCGCGAATCGCGCGGTACTCGTCATCCTCGGCGAGGATGTTGCGTAGGTGTTCTCGATCGTCGCCGTCGAGGGCGATGGTGCACTCGAGCGTGGTGCCGTACCCGGAGCGCAGATCGGCCAGTAGGCTCTCCCACGAGCGACGTTCGGCGTCGGGCAACTGCCCGGCGGGGTCGAAGGGTTCGAGCTCGATCGCTGCGGCCAACGGCACTCCGGTCGCGCCACCTTCGACGTCAGCCAGCCAGCGCGCGACCACTTCGGCGAGGCGCTCGGAGGTGAGGGCCATCTCGACGGGCGGGGCGGTGGCGTCACCGTCGGCGCTCGCGATGGCGCGGGTGGGGCTGACCTGGGTGAGGGTCCAGCTGGATGCGCCGCTCATCATGCCGTCTTCGCTTCCCCAGTGGAACGTGGCGAGTGTGACGCCCACGGGAGCGTCATTCTGTGTGAGGAAAGGGGCCCCGCTGGGTTCGGCGAACTGGACTCGCCTGCCGTCGACACATACATACCGGCGTGCCGGCGCCTCCCAGGCGCCAGAGAACTCGTCGTCCTGCGACTCGAACTGCTTGGTGGAGAAGGCCCAGTCGTGCTCATCGGGCTCTCCGTCGCCAGCCGTGCGGAGCCGGTTCAGCACCTCGTCCTCGGGGAATCCGCACACCCACATCGCGACGTTCGCCGGGACGTCGAACACGCTCACTTTGTCGGGTATCGCACTCGGACGAGGTTCGCTCGCCCACCCATCGGCCGTGCAGTGCCACAGCTGCCCCTCAGGGTCGTCGTGAGTTTGGCCCTGCCACAGGAAGCCTTCGCCGGTGCTGGCACGGCGAAGTATCCAGGCTGAGCTCGAGGCCGGCTCGAAACCGTGGGGGAGGTCTTTCTTACAAGGCTTGCACTGGGGCATGGGCCCGAGGTTACCCGTGCAGAGCCTTCATGACCTGGCTTGCCATCAGGCCTCGTCCTTACGACCCCGGGTGTCCTCGGCCAACGGTTCGCGGTTCAGTCGTTCGCGGCGGCTCCGCCAATCGGGCAGTTCTCGATCCATCAGTTTCGTGAACCGTTCGCCGTGTCCCCGTTCGAGGTAGTGGGTCATCTCGTGGACGACGATGTACTCCACACAGTCGGGGTGCTTCTTGGCGAGCTCAGTGTTGAACCAGATGTGCCGGGTTTCCCGGTTGCACGAGCCCCACTTCGTCTTCATCCGTCGGATCGACCACTTCGGCACCGACAGGCCAAGTTTGTCCTCCCACGTGGCAATCACGTCGGGTAGCACGTGGCGTAGCTGTTCGCGGTACCACCGATCGAGGGCAGTGCGGCGTTGGGCGCTGTCACGCCCCGGCGGGATATAGAGCACGAGACGGTCGCCGTCGATCTCAAAATGAGTGCCTCCGGGGCGCTCGATGGTCTTAAGTCGATACCGGTTGCCCCAGACGTAGTGAGACTCTCCGGCGACCATCTCGCGCTCGGATTGCCGCTCCGCGTCCTTGAACTGCTGGCGCTGTTGCTTGATCCACGGCAACCGCTGTATGACGGCTAGCCGTACAGCGTTGTCGTCAAGTCGAGTGGGCGCGGCCACACGGACTCGACCAAGCGGCGGGTAAACGCCGATGTGCAGGTTCTTGATGTCCTTGTAGATGACGTCAATGTCGATCCCTCGGACGGTCAGGTAGGCGTTAGCGGTATTCATCACGCGCCTTTACAAGATCGAACAGCTCATCCAGGCGGTCAAATCCGTCAGGCAGCACTCGGGCAACGGCGCGGCGCACGATCTTTTCCTTCATAGCGTTGCCGACCCAGTTGTGTGGCTTCGACGTCCTAACCGCAGTATCGACATCAATCGCCAGGGCCTTGTCTGGGAAGCTGAAGTCGATCAGGGCTCGCTGCGCTCCGTTGTGTACCCACTCCGGGTATGCCTGGTCAGATCCCTTGCTGCCGAGTTGCTTCGCGGCATCGAGCAGTGACGCGAGGTACTGCTTGTAGTCGATTGCGGCCTTGCGGCGAGCCTCGATGATCGAGTCGAGCAGGGCGCTCATCTTGTCGTAGTACGCCGGGTTGGTGGCGTGCTCGTCGATGATGACTTTGCGCATGTTGTTGGTGATCGTTTCGGCGACGGCCTCGGGATCCTTCTTGATGCCCGTTGGCAGCGTGTCGATCGCTCCAGCACCGAGCTTGACGATGAGGTCGACCAGTCCGACGTTGTCGAACTCGGACACCACCTCGGAGTCGTCGGCTTGGATGTAGGTGTCGAGGAGGTGGCGCATGCCGGCTTCGTACTGCTTGAAGTCGACATCCTCGCCAGCGCCGAGCTTGACCTCAGCCCTGACGTCAACGAAGTGGGCAACCTCGTGCTTGATGGCCGCAGCCTCGGCGTCGGTGTAGCCGGCTTCGGTCATCTCGTTGGCGAGGTTGGCGTAGCAGCGAGTGACGGCAGTGACGGCTTTGTAGAAGGCGACGCGCTTCTGCTCGTTGTTCTTCAGGAGCTCGCCGTCGGCGTCGACGGTCGCGAAGTAGCGCAAGTAGTCGACCGTGTTCTTCGGATTCGGCACCGGCTCGACGAGCGCCCGCACAGCTTCCAGCGCCTCGTCCAGATCTTGGCGCGCTTTCTCAACACGGTCAGAGAGCAGACCCTCGATGTCCTTCTTCTCGTACCCGTCGAGCGCACCCGAGGTGTAGTCGGTGATCGCATCTTCGAGTGAGTTGAACAGGTCTTGGTAGTCGACGATGTAGCCGTAGTCCTTGTCGTCGCCGTCGAGTCGGTTGACGCGGCAGATGGCTTGGAACAGCCCGTGGTCGCGCATCTTCTTGTCGATGTAGAGGTAGGTGGCGCTCGGTGCATCGAAGCCGGTGAGCAGCTTGTCGACCACGATCAGCAGGCGCATCTGGCCTGGGTTCTCGACGAACTGCTTCTTGACCGCCTTCTCGAACTCCTCGACTCGGGTGACGGCGACGTCTTCGGGCTGGTCGAAGTAGTCAGCCAGCATCTTGCGGTAGGTGTCGTACTGGCGGATCTTCTCGGTCTTACCCTCGCCGGAGTCTTCCTTGGAGATGTCGCTGGCGTTGGGAGCGTAGCTGGTGACGATGGCGCACTTGCCCTTGAAGCCACTGGCCACGAACAGGTCGTAGAACTTGCACGCTTGGTAGATGCTGGCTCCGACCAGCATGGCGTTGCCGCGCCCGTTCATCAGGCGGGGCTTGGTTTCCATGTCGAGCAAGATGTCGTTGACGATCTGCTTGGCTCGCGGCTCGCTAGAGACGACCTTCTGCATCGTGCCCCAGCGCTTCTTGAGTTCGGCTTTGCTGAGGTCGGTCATGCCCTTGGTCTTGATGTCAAACCACTGGTCGATCTTCTTCGGGCTGGTCAGGTGCTGGTCGATGTTGCGGGCTTCGTAGCGCAGATCGAGCACGACGCCGTCCTCGACCGCTTCGTCGAACTTGTAGGTGTGGATGAACGAGCCGAACGTCTCGATGCTGGTGGCCTTGTCGGCCTTGAGTAGCGGCGTACCGGTGAAGCCGATGAACATGGCACCCGGGAGCAGCTGCTTCATGGCGGTGTGCATCTTGCCGGACTGAGTGCGGTGGGCTTCGTCGACGAAGACGAACAGGTTGCCCTTGGCCGAGAAGTCCTTCGGGATCGAGGCGCTCAGTTCCTTGATGAAGTCACCCGCCGCCTCGTCCTGGTTCTTGTCATTGGCAGCGGCGCGGAACTTGTGAACGAGTGAGCAGATGAGCCACTCCTGGGTCTTGTTGAGCGTGTCGATCAGGTCGGCGCCGCTCTTGGTGCGATAAATCTGCTCGTTGACACCCTTGAACACGCCCTCAATCTGCTCGTCGAGTTCCGTGCGGTCGGTGATCAGAAGGACGCGGTTGGCTCCGTCCTGTTCACGGATCCACTTGGCCAGCCACACCATCGTCAGGCTCTTGCCCGAACCCTGGGTGTGCCAGATGATGCCGCCCTCACGTTTGGCGATTCGCTCCTGAGCGGCCGTCACGCCGAAGAACTGGTTGTGCCGAGCCGTCTTGCGAACGCCAGCGTCGAAGACGGTGAAGTCGTGGATCAGTTCGAGGAAGCGAGCCTTGTTGCAGAGTTGCAGCAGCGCGCGGTCAAGCGGACCAGCGACGTCGGACGGCTCCTTCCACGCCAGCCAGTACTTCTCGGGCGTGTCGATGACCCCGTAGCGCAGACCCTCAACGTCGTTGCCAGCGAAGACCATCTGCACTGTCGAAAAGAACGGCCGGATGAACTGCTTATCCTGGTTGCCGAGTGTCTGCCGAATGCCTTCGGAGACACCGACGTACGAGCGCTTGAGCTCGATGGTGGCGAAGGCGATGCCGTTGACGTAGAGCACGACGTCGGGCCGCTTGGTGTGCTGGCCGAGCACCGTGACTTCCTCGGCGACGACGAAGTGATTGGCGTTCGGATCGTTCCAGTCGATCAGCCAGACCGTAACCGTTGGGTCGCTGACGCTCGGCTTCACCTTAACGCCATAACGCAGCAGTTCGTAGACCTCGCGGTTGGCTTCGTAGAGGTCATGGCCGGCGCTGACCGCTGTGGCCTTCTTGAGTTGGTCGATGGCCCGAGAGATCAGGAGGTCGGAGTAGCCGCGCGCCTTGAGGTTCTGAGTGAGTAGAACCTCCTCGATGTTCGAGTTGCCCTGGCGGTACTCCCAGTTGCCGCCGTATTCGTAGCCGAGTTGCTCGGCGAACAGCTTGACGACGCGGTCCTGCGTCTTGCGCTCGATCTGGCCGACGTCACTCATGCTGGTGCCTCCGTCTGGGACTGGTCGACCCACCGTGCCAGAACACTCAAAGCAGCCAGATACTCCAGCGCTTCTTGCTCTGACAGTTCCTGGTCGGACTCATGCGTCAGTGGATTACGGATGCCCGCAAACACGCCTTCCGCGAAGGTCATCGCGCCCCGCTGGACAGACTTGTATGTGTCACTGCCGTCATCTTTCATTCGGCGGAGCCGCGCCTTGCCGGGCTTGGCGTCGTCCATCGAGAACGCCTGCTTGAACAGGTCGGCCTCGCTCACGTCGCGGCGTCCCACTTTGTTCTGTGTCTCGGCGTTCAACTTCTTGATGGCGCCCTCGACGGCCTCACGGTAGTGACCTGACTGCCAGAGAGATGATGCTCCGCTCCAGATCCACGGGTGCAACTCGGCGGCTGACAGCTCGGGAGCATTCTCTCCGAGATTCTGCTTTATTTCCTCGGCGCGGACCAGCTCTTCACGGGCGCGGATCGCTGCCTCACGGTGGCGTGTCCATCGGTTCTTCTTCGAGTTGTCGATGTCGGTGCGCCAGCTCGGGATCACACGGTCAAATATCTTCTCAACGACTGGGGCCCGCTTCGTAATGTCAACGTCTGATGACGCGGTATAGCTCTGGGAAGTAATGTATGTGACGCCGCCGCCAGAACTACTTCCGTTGCGCATGACGGTCATCGTTATAAATTCGTCAAGCTGTTTGATCGCCCACTCGATGTTCATGACACGGTCTCCACAGGTAGGCGAACGCGGCCGGTCAGGAGTTGTTGCATCATGCCGGTCTTGATGGCACGCGCCTTCTGCAGCCGAAGATCCAACGCGTCGACCTCGATCTCTGAATCACGGAGGACATTGACGATGGCCCGTTGTTCGTCGATTGGTGGCAAAACCGGTGCCACTTGCATCAACTTCGTCTTGGCGATGTTGTAACGAGTGGCGCCCTGAGCAAGCACCGAGACAATATCTCGGCCTTGGCTCGATCGAAAGAAGTAGGCAAGGTACGTCGGATCAATGTGCTCTCGATCTTTGAGGCGGTAGCCGAAACAGAAGCTGTTGAGGTAAGTCTGGGGCGATGTGTCAAAGTCGACGACCGCCGCCAGGGCGACCTCTTCAGGCGTCTCAGACGAGCCGTTAAACAGCACATCTCCGCGCAGGACACGGTTCTGGCGCTCGGCAGTTCCGACGTTGACGCGCGCGAGTCGGTTACCGACCAGACGAACGCCAGCCATGACTTCCATAAACGTCACAAATACGGCAGAGCCGGTCCCGAAGTCATTCTTGCCCTTACCTATGAGACCGCCATAGGTGGAACCCACATCCCGAAGTCGCACAGGGGTCCATTTTCCAGCGAACCCGGGAAGGCGCGTGCGGCCAGTCAGGAGCTGCTGCATCATGCCCTGCTTGATCGCCTGCTTCTTGGCGATGAGGCGCTCGAGAGTGGCGATCAGAGCGTCGGCGTCGTCAAGCGTCTGACCGATCGCCCGCTGCTCCGCTTCGCCAGGAACTTTCATCCGATACTCAGCGAGTTCCTCGCGATTAATCTTTGGTATACCGCTTCGGGCAGAGACGCTTACCGCAAAGTTCGTGAAGTCGCGCCCGAGAATTGTGTGCATAATAAAAGACGAGTCTGTCCCACGGCGAGGGGTGAGTGGGTACATGTCGGCGCTGCAGAGTGCCTTAAAGTCACACCTGTATGCCTTCTGAAGGTACGGTCGGATCTTGCTGTAGATCACATCCCCTGGCTTCACGAGGTATTTGCCACTGATCGCACCCTGCGCGCCAGCCGATTCCTTCTTGATTAGCCGTCCAGTCCTAGCCTCGAGGTGATCAGGTGCAATAAGTGGAAGGCCTCTGTAAGGTGCAATTCGAGGATCGACCTGACCGCTAGTGATGGCTACGAGATCGAGGAGAGCAGTCTCACCCCACTCGACGACTTGAGTGCTCACTGAACAATCCCCATCGCACTTAGATGAATCGCAACTCTCGCTTCGAGCTTGTCAAGTTCGGCATCCAGATCTCCGACAGTCTCCGCGTACCGCTCACCGAGCTGCTGAATACGCGCAACAAGATCGATCGTGAGGGCATCAGCCTCACCAGCCACGCGGCGAACGATCGTCTTCTGCCACTTGTCGTCGAGCACCAGTCTCTTGACATCTGTCTCGGCGAGGCCGCCGTACTTCTGAAGTGTGGCGACGTCGAGCGCCACCTGGGCGTCCTTGGCTGCCTTCTTAGCCGCAGCTTCGGCGTTGACGAGCTTCAGCGCTGCGTTGGCGCAGGCCAGCGTCTCGGCATCGTGGGAGGCCTTCGCGTCCTTCGCGACGGCGGTGAGGAGCTGCTTGGTGTACGCGCCTTTGTCGTTGGTGGCTTCGGCCAGCAACGCGTCGTCGATGCCATGTTCCTCGGCGTGCTCGGTTGCGGCGACCGATACCGATTCGAGGTCGGCGTTGAGTGTGTCGACCCTCACCTGGTCGTCGGCGAAGTAGCGCGCCACGATCAGTGTTGGCGGCACGAGATCCATCTTGTACTTCTTGGCGTTCTTGCCGGTGCCGATGGTCAGGTCAGGCTCCTCGGCGAGCTTCCGCTCCTTGTCGGTGATCGCCAGCCGCGGCTTGGCGGCGTCGAGCCACCCGTCGCTCATGATCAGTGACACGTCGTCGTGCATCGTGTCGTGCCAGTAGCTCATGAGTTGCTGGTACACGGCGTACTCGTCGAGCAGCGCCACCGGCTTGAACCGCTTGAGCAGGTCATCGCCGAGAGTGGTGATCAGGTCGTTCGGCACCGTGACGGCGTCGATGGTGTCGAGCGCGTCGCGGTGTGCCTCGAACCACTGCACGACGTGGCCGCGCGCCTTGTCCTTGAAGTTCTTGAACTCGGCCGAGTCGAGGATGGTCTGCTGCACTTGGGCGACCTCAAGCTTGAGGTCGGAGTAGCCGGGACGGTTGGCGACAAACAGCTGGTCGCGCAGCGATGGGAAGGCGTCCCAGTAGGCGCTGAGCAGGTCGAGGTCGTGGTTCGGGATGCCGCCGTGGATGTGAGCGTTCAGGTCCTGCAGGTCTTCGGGTTCGGACGAGTCGATGTAGCGCGGGATGTTGAGGTTGTAGTAGTTCTTGGGATCGGCGATCTCGGCCATCGGAACCATGCGCGAGAATCGGTCGATCTCGGTCTGTTTGTTGAACACATCGACGATCTTGTGGATGTCACGGTCGCGCAGGCGGTTCTTGTTGCCGTCCTTGATGAAGCCCTTGGACGCGTCGATCATGAACACGCCGGATCGGGCCTGGGCGTTCTCCTTGTCGAGCACGACGATGCACGCAGGGATACCAGTGCCGTAGAACAGGTTGGCCGGCAGTCCAATAATGCCCTTGATGAAGCCCTGTTTGAGGAGCTTGGTGCGGATGGTGGCCTCGGCGTTACCGCGGAACAAGACGCCGTGCGGCAGGATGATCGCCGCCTTGCCACGTGACTTCAGCGAGGTAAGGGCGTGTAGGAGGAAGGCGTAGTCACCGTTCTTTTCTGGGGGAGTGCCGTACTCAAATCGTCCGTACTCAAGATCAAGCCCGTTGCGCCATGACTTCACCGAGAACGGCGGGTTCATGACGATGTAGTCGAAGGTGTCGAGTTGATTGCCGTGCGTGAACTGCGGGCTGGTGAGTGTGTCACCCTTCTGGATGTCGGCAATCTCGTTGCCGTGCAGAATCATGTTCATCTTGGACAGCGCCCACGTGGCGTTGTCCTTCTCTTGGCCGTAGATAGTCATGCCGCGCGGTGCTTCAGCCGCGGCCTTGAGCAGCAGTGAGCCCGAACCACAGGCCGGGTCGTAGACGGTCTCGTCCTGCTTGGTCTCCTTGTTGATACCGACAACCTTGGCGAGGATGCGCGACACCTCAGCTGGCGTGTAGAACTGCCCCTTGCTCTTGCCCGACTCGGTGGCGAAGTGGCGCATCAGGTACTCGTAGGCGTCACCGAGTAGGTCGTCGCCCTCGGCGCGCGAACCGCGGAAGTCGAGGTCGGCGAAGATCGTCACCAGCTTGGACAGCCGGTCGACCATCTCCTTGCCATTGCCGAGCTTTTCGGGAGCGTTGAAGTCGGCCTGGTCGATGACGTTGCGCAGGTCGTTGGTTTCGGCGAGCTTGCCGATGATCTTGTTGAATTTGTCGCCGATCTCAGCGTCGCCCTTGGCGGCGAGCATGTCGTCGAACGATCCGCCCGCGGGCACCTCGATGAGGCTGTTCTTGTCTACCTTGGCCTTATCGGAGACGTATTTCAGGAACAGTAGCGTCAGGATGTAATCCTTGTACTGACTGGCGTCCATGCCGCCGCGCAGCTCATCGCACGATTTCCATAGCGATCTGTAAAGATCAGATTTCTTTAGTGCCACGGTTGTCGTCCTTTGCTATCAGTCGGCTATTGTTAGCGCAGCTGGGATATAAGACTATGACGAGTCCTGTTGAGGATACAGCAGGTATGGGTGATGCTGCTGAAGGTGCATCATCGGGCGTTCTGCTGGTCGCGTGACTGATTCTTCCACGTGTCGTCGTCCGACCCGGCCGCTCCCCCAATCAACAACGCCCGCCCCCGGGGCATCGGGACCTGCCGTTGTGAGCAGTCAGGGCAGAGTCGACCCTTCACCGCTCCATCGTTCGCCGCGCATGAGGTGCTTCTGAACGCGAAGAACAGCACGGCGACGGGGATGGTCGTGATGAGGGCCGTAGCCATCTTCAACGGGTACTGCGTACCCGCCCCCAACCCACCGGCCGTCAGGTCGGCCAGGCCGGTGACGAGCGTCTTGTGCTCGGGTGAGCTCGTCGTCACGTGGACGTGACCGAACTCGTCCCACGACCCCTGGAACGACAGGATCGTCAGAGTGATGAGCGCCGGGCGCGCCATCGGCAACACCACTTACCAGAACGTCTGCAACGTCGGCGCACCGTCCATCCGAGCCGCCTCCTCGATGCTGACGGGCACCGTGTCGAAAAACTGCTTCCTGAGGAACACGCTGGCGGCGTCGACCATGAGCGGCAAGGCCATCACGCTTTACGTGTCGTAGATGCCGAGGTATTTCACCATGGGGAACTTCGGGATGAGCAGCGCCACACCAGGCACGGACATCACGGCGAGCAACGCGCTGAACACTGCCTTGCGGCCCCTAAGTGCAGCCGTGACAACGCATACCCGGCCAGCGAGTCGAAGAAGACTCGCCCCGCCGTGACACACACCGTCACGAGCATCGAGTTGCCGGGCCACCGCGTGATCGGCAGCGAATTGTCACCCGAACCAAAGATCGTCTTCCACTGCAGGAAGCAGATCGGGCTCGGGATGAGGGCCAGCGGGTGCGCGCTCGCCTCCGCGTCCGTCTTGAACAACGTCGCTACCTGAATGACGAACGGGTACAGGTAAATGCGCGCGGTGATGGTCAACACGACCTACATGACGATCGTGCGGGCCGGCAATTTGCGGCGCCTTGTCGCATGGGGCGTCGCCGTCTCGGTGATCGCCGAACTGGCCGGGGTGGACGTCAGAGCCCTCCATTCAGGCGGCGACGGCGACGGAATAGTGGCTTGTCCTCATCCATGATGCGCCGCTGCAACCACGTGAGAACGACGATGATGAGGAAGATGACAAACGCCATCGCGGCGCCGACACCGAACTTTCCGCCACTGAACGACCGCCCTACCCGGCCTCCTGCCGTCCTCAGGCCTGGTCGGCTGCCTCTGCCGCCGCCATCATCATCGCCGTTCTTGGGCTGGAGGTCGACGTGTCGGCTCGCCGTCTGACGGTTCGTCCGGCGACGGGCGCACCTTTCGGAGCGACACGACTCGAGGGTTTGCGCTTCGCGGCGGAGACGTTCTGCCTCGCCGTCGACGCGGCGGGGGATGTCAGCGTGAGCGGTCTGCCCGATGACGTGACGTTCGAGGTGCGTTGACGCCGCCAAGCACCTGCACCCGCCCCGACGTGCCAGAGTTGGGCCATGAGCAACGACCCGGGTTACGGCGGCACCCATCGTCACGACGACACGCGGGCCATGCCCCACGCATCAGGGCCTTTTGGGGCGCGCCCTGACGGCTACGCAGCGGCGGGAAACGGCCACCACGGCAGCTCCCCGGCCGGCGACGACGGCTACCGGGCCGACGCGCCCTACATCGACTCGGCCGGCGCGACTCACGGCGGATGGGCCGCGGGCGCCGACCAGCCGTACCCGTACTCGCCGTACCCGTCGAGCGCGCCCTCCGGTCAGGGTTCGCCCGGGTACGGCCAGGGACCGTCGTGGCAGGGCGGCTACGGTCAAGGCCCGAGCGGCGCGCCGGGATACGGCCAGCAGGGCAACGGTGCATGGCAGGGGCCGACCGCCCAGCGGTTCCCAGGCCAACACCCCCAGGCCTACGGGTCGTGGCAGGGCCCCGTGCAGCCCAGCGTCGCACCCGGCCAGATGCCCTACGCGTCGGGCCTGATCGACCCGATGACGGGCGAACCGCTCTCCGACAAGTCCAAGATCGCCGCCGGCCTGCTGCAGCTCTTCTTCGGCTACTTCGGCGTCGGCCTCTTCTACATCGGCGACACGCGAACCGGCGGCATCCAACTCGCCCTCGGCCTCATCGGCCTGTTCGGCACGCTCATCCTCGTCGGCTTCCCGATCCTTGTCGGTGTCAGCATCTGGGCGTTCATCGACGCCATCCTCATGCTGACCGGCTCCGTGCGCGACCCCTACGGCCGCAAGCTGAACTGAGCCACCACCCGACGAGTAGCGTCGAACCATGAGTGCTTCGACCCCGCCAACCGCCCCCTGGGGCCATGCCCGCGCCGTCACCGTCGCCGACCTGACGTTCGACGTCGCCACCGCTGGCCCCGATGACGGCGCGCCGGTGATGCTGCTGCATGGCTTCCCCGAGTCGAACGCCCAATGGCGTTCCGTCGCAGCGCAACTCGCCGACGCCGGCCACCGCGTCATCGCCCCGAACCTGCGCGGATACTCGTCCGCCGCACGCCCCCAGGGCGCTGAGAACTACGCGATCGACGAACTCGTTGCCGACGTCATCGGCCTGCTCGACGCCCTCGACATCGAGCGCGCGCACCTCGTCGGGCACGACTGGGGCGGCACGATCGGGTGGTTCGCCGCCATCCGCCACCCCGAACGTTTCGCGACGTACACCGCCGTCAGCACCGCCCACCCCAAGGCCATGCTCGACGCCATCGCCACCGACGAATCCCAGCGCGATGCCATGCAGTACATCAAGACGTTCCGCGAACCCGACGCTGCCGAACACCTCATGGCCGACGACTGGCGCCAGCTACGCGAAGGCTGCCACGACCTGCCCCGCGCGACGTTCGACGAACACGCCCGCCTCCTCGCCGAACCCGGCGCCCTCGATGCCGCCCTCAACTACTACCGCGCCTACCGCCCCCGCGACGCCGCCGACCTCGGCCCTTGCACCATCCCGACGACGTACGTCTGGGGCGCGGACGACTTCGCCTTCGGCCGCACTGCCGCCCACCTCACCCACGCCTACGTCGACGCCCCCTACCGCCTCGTCGAACTCGAGAACACCGGCCACTGGATCAGCGACCTCCACCCCGAACCCCTCGCCGCCGCCATCCTCGAACGCATCGACGAGGCCCACGAACGCTGAGCTGGCGCCGTCATCGCCGCCACTCGAAGGGCCCGGCGGAGGCGCGCGCTCGCCGGACGGGTCTGTGTGCTCGCTCGGCAAGCCTGCGGACGATCCATGCCAACGACCGCGGGAGGGCGCCTCAAGCGCACCGAGCCCATCGAAACGCACATTGGACGCTCTCGATGCCCACAGCCTTGACGGGCGACCGACACGCCCACGACACAGCGTTACCCGCCAGTTGGAACCGATGAACTCCCAGGTTCCTCTAATGTGTTGATCAAACGTCCGTGGCACGGGAGGAAAACCGCGATGTCCAACTCGAACGACGACCTGAACGAGCAGCCGACGCAGATGGCGTCGGCCGGTTCGCGCGAGCAGGCCGGCGAGGGCCAGTCGACCTGGCAGAGCCAGGGTCAGCAGGGTCAGCACCAGGCAGGCGGGCTCGGCGGACAGTTCGCTGCCAACGAGGGCGAGACCCGCGCGATGCCGCACAACGCCTCGAACGCGCAGGGCTCGAACGGGTACGGCCAGGCCGCCGGCGGCCCCGGCCAGTACCCGCCGGTTCCCGGCTCCGATCCGCAGGGCGGCACCTACCAGACGTCGGGCGGGCAGCAGGGCTCGAACCCCTCGGGCCAGTACGGCTCGGGTTACGGCTCCGCGCCGCAGAACTCCACGCCCAACGGCCAGGGCGGCCAGTGGAACTCGGCTCCGCAGGGCGCGCCCTACGGCCAGAACGGCCAGGGTCAGCCCGCCCAGCAGAACGGCGGCTACAACTCCTCGCCGCAGGGCTACGCTTCCGGCGCG
This sequence comes from Dermacoccus sp. CCH2-D9, assembly GCF_001556795.1. Lineage (NCBI taxonomy): Bacteria > Bacillati > Actinomycetota > Actinomycetes > Micrococcales > Dermacoccaceae > Dermacoccus > Dermacoccus sp. CCH2-D9. The sequence goes on along the minus strand of NZ_LSJT01000042.1, from coordinate 5,172 downwards.
CAGGCTGGATACGCCAACACCAACCAGCAGGGCGCCGCCTACAACCCCGGCCAGCAGTACAACCAGGGCCAGACGGTGACGCAGAACCAGTACGCGCCCCAGAACGGCGCGACGGCCGACAAGCCCCGCCCCGGCATCGGCAAGACGCTCGGCTGGGGCCTCGTTGCCGCCTCGCTCCTCGCCATCATCGGTGTATTCGGCGCCTGGGTGTGGTTCAAGATTGACGCAGCAGCATTCGGGGATTTCCACGCATCATGGAACGGCATCGGATCCAAATCCAGCAATATCCCGGACTCAGCCAGGGCCCAGGAGAACGTCGACGTCTCCGACGGGTGGTTTGTCATGATCCCGGCCGTCATCGTGCTCATCCTCGGCGTGCTTCGCGCTATCGGTAAGATCCCCAAGCCTGCCATGTGGGCCGGCGCAGCGCTCAGCGCCCTAGCCGCTGGCGTCGCCATCTACGATTTCTTTGACCTGAGCGACCAGCTCGACGAGATCAAGAATCAGGCCGGGGCGAGTGTTCAGTTCAGTGCCGGAACAGGGTGGGGATTGACCTTGTGCATCATCGCGGGCCTGCTCATGCTCATCACGAGCGTCATCAGCGCCCTGCGCGACTGACGAACACCAGCCACCGCAGAGGCGCCTCACCCGAACAGGGTGGGGCGCCTCGGGCGTTGTCGGCGAAGATGACGGGCGCTGTGCAACTGTTCCAGCCGCAGCGTCGCCTGTGGACGGTGACGGCTGTGGATGACGAGCGCGCGGCCGGTCGTGGCGTCGCAAGACTGACGTCATGTTTCCCGCACCCGAACCGCAGCCCACCTCGTTGCCGTACCCGCTCCCACCAGCTCACCCGCGCGTCGACAGCTACGGCCCGCCCATCGACGCACCCCACATGCCCCCGACTCAGAGCTTCGCGCCTGACGCTCGGGGCCACCACGACAGCGGGTGGAACCACGATCAGCCAATGCCCGGCGCCTGGCCTTCGGGCGCATGGTCGTCGGACGCATGGGCCTCAGGGCCGTGGACGCCCGGAACCGTCCCCCCGCAAGCCTGGTCGGCTGGGCCGTGGGCTCCTGGGGAGTGGACCGCGGCGGGGTGGCATCAGGGAAGTTGGCAACCCGGCCCATGGCAACCCCGCGCATGGCCGACGCAGCCCGCATCCGTGCCGCAGCATTCACCGCGCAAGAAGACGACAGCGGGGCTCCTGCAGATCGTCGGTGGCTGGGCGGGCCTTGGCCGGTTCTACGCCGGTGACTCACGCCGCGGCGGCATCCACCTCGCGGTGTTCAGCAGTGGCATCTTCGTGCCCGGCTGCACGATGCTCAGCGTGTTCATGGTCGCCTACGGCGTCATCGACGGCATCCAGATCCTCATCCTCAACGCCCGCGACGACACCGGCCGGTTGTTGAGCGAATGAGGAGGTTGCTGACGACAGCTCAGCGTGCTTCCAGATTTGAGATCAGGGTGCTGACCCGCTCGCGGCGGCCGTCTTCGGAGCCTCGGGGCCTCCGGTGCCGAGCGTATTGGTCGGCTCGGGAGCAGGCGGCGTCGTCGCCGGGGGCTGCGTGGGCGTAGGCGTCGTCGGGGCCTGCGTCGTCGGCGGCGGTGCGGACGTCGTGGTGGGTTTCATCGTCGTGGTGGTCGACGGCGCCGTGGTCGTCGACTTCGTCGTCGGCTTCGTCGACGTCGGCTTCGGTTTGGACGAGGTCGTCTTCGGCTTCGTCGTCGTGCGAGGCGCGCGCGTCGTCGTCGTGCGGGGCGCGCGCGTCGTCGTCGTGCGGGGCGCGCGCGTCGTCGGCGCGGTGCGAGTGGGCGCCGTGGTCGGTGCCACCGTCGTGGCCTCCGCGGTCGGCCGGTTCGACGAGGTCGTCGACGTGCTCGAGGAGGACGACGAACTCGAGCTCGATGAACTCGACGAAACAGACGATGAATTCGACGGCGTGGCCGATGCGCTCGACGCCACCGAGGCCGGGAGCTCGGAGTCGCTGTTGCTGCCGTAGTTCTTCGCGAACATGGTGGCACCGACCAACGCGCCGGCACCGATGATCGACGCCGTCACCACCCCGATGAACGCGCGACGACGAGACCGGTTGGCTTCTTCCTCAGCCAGCAGGTCATCGTGCTCGTCGTCATGCCAGAACGGCTCGTCCTCCACCATCGTCACGAGTCTACGAAGGTGCGACGCCGACGACAAACACGCAGCCGCGAACCTCGTCGGAGGGTGAGTCTGCGGTCCTCGACGTCCGGGACCCGCGCGCGTGCAGGGCACGCGGCCGTGGCGACATCAACGGTGTGTTCGAGCTCTCCGCACCCCTGCGGGGCGAGGATCTCGACACCGAGTCCGACATTCCACCGGGGCGAGCAGTCAGCTCGGTCGTCCAAGCCGCGCGGTCTTCCATGCGGCGCCGGCACTCAGTTCGACGCGAGGTCGCAGATGTTGTACCACCCCTGCAGGTTCGTCTCGTTCTTCTCGAACGACGTGAAGTTCCACGCCACCTTCGTGTACGCGGGCCGCCCGCGGCACGTGCCGAGCTTGGCCGTGATGTACGCCTTCTGCCGCGGCAGGTCGACCATCGAATCGGAGTTCTCGCCGTTCTCGGCGATGCCCGTGGCACGTGCCACCTGGTCGCCCCAGCTGCTCCACACGACGTCCGTCACGTACATCGTGTGGTGCGACGTGATGGCGAACGTCGACGGCTTGACCTTGCCGATGCCATCGGCGATGACCGGGCTGCCCGGCGTGAGAACTTGCTTGCGCCCGAACGTCACACCACTCACGGTGCTCGGCGTGGGATCACCCGGCGCAGGCGGGCGCTCGGAGGTCGCGCTGTACGTCGGCGAACTGCGCGTCGCCGACGGGGATGTCGGCTGCGGCGCCACCGTCGACGACGCAGGCGTCGTGGGGGCGGCGGTGCTCGACGTCGGGGCCGGCGTGGAAGTCGGCGCGCTCGAGGACGCCGCCGTCGACGTGGTGGGTTGCGACGAGGTCGATGACGGCGTGGTCGACGCCGAGGTGGACGCTGTCGCCGTGGACGACGCCGGGTTAGACCCGTCGTCCCACGAACACGCCGTCAGGGCTGCGAGGCCGGCGATGAACGTGATGCTGACGATCCCCCGAGTTCTCATGCTTCAACGCTAGGCCGCTACCAGGCGGTAGGGGGTGCGAAGTGGCCGGGAATTCGGGGTGCGACATCAGCAGGTTCACCATCGAGCCGACGAGCCCGCCACACGGTCGGCGGAACTCGTCGGCTGGACGAGATGCGTCAGGGGGTGACGACGATCTTGCCGCGCGTGTGGCCCTCGCGGCTCTGGGCGAAGGCATCGGCGAGCCGCTCGAGCGGGTAGGTCGCGGCGATGTCGACGCGCAGCGCGCCGTCGTCGACGAGTTGCGCGAGCTTCGCGAGATCCTCGGCGCTCGGGCGCACCCACGCATAGAGCCCGCCATTGAGCGCGACGCTCGGGTCGGCGACCGACACGTGCCGCCCGGCCGGGGTGAGCAGCTGCATCGTCTGCTCCTCGACGTCACCGACGTAGTCGGCGCTCACCGTCACGCCGTCGGGTGCGATGGCGCGCACACGCTCGACCAGGCCGTCACCGTATTCGACGACGTCGTCCGCCCCGAGGCCGCGCACGTACTCGTGGTTGCGCTCGGACGCGGTGCCGATGACACGCGCCCCGATGTGCTTCGCGATCTGCACCGCGTACGACCCGACGCCGCCGGACGCACCGTGCACGAGCAGCGTGTCGTTGGCGTTGAGGTTGAGACGCGTCAGCGTCTGGTACGCCGTCAGCCCGGCGAGGGGCAGCGAGGCGGCCTCCTCGAACGTCATCGACGCGGGCTTGCGGGCCGCGGTACGCACCGGCACGGAGACGAGTTCGGCGAACGTGCCACCGGCCACGACGTCCTTGCGGGCGTACGCCATGATCTCGTCGCCGACGTGGAACTCGGGCGTGTCGAGCCCGACGGCCTCGACGACGCCCGCGACGTCCCAGCCCGGAACGGCGGGGAAGACCGTCATCATGAGCGGGTCGAGCCCGCCCGACATGACCTTCCAGTCGACGGGGTTGACGCTCGCCGCCTTGACGCGCACGAGCACCTCACCGGGGCCGACGCGCGGGGTGTCGAGGTCGCGCAGTTCGAGAACACTGTCATCGCCGTAGCGGGAGTACGTCATTGCCTTCATGCTCGGTTCAATGACATGCGCGGCGCACGTATTCCGTCATGCGGTCGGCAGAATCGTCGATCGCCACGTCGAGCGCGTACCCGATCGTCGTGGCGTGATGTGGCGCGCGCCGAGGCGGCAGGGCGGCACGTCGCACCCCGGCGTCCCGGCGGCAAGGATGAGCGCGGCGCGCTGATGGCGCATCATGGGTACGTGCATGATGACGACGCGACACACGAGTTGCCCCTCCGATCGGCGGGAGAACGCCCGGCCGGGATGGCCTCCGGGGGAGACGTTTCCGGACCGGACACCGCGCCGTCGGACCCGTCGGATCGCCCTGTCCTCGACGTCGGGCTCGTCGTCTCACCCGCAGCGCTGACGAGCGCGACGCTCGCGTCCGACGTGACGGAGGCGCTCGCGGCGAAGTACCCGCAGGTCGAGTGGAACCTCGTCGTCGTCGAAGATCGTCTCGCCGAACCGCCCGTCACGCCCCTCGACCTCATCGAGACGGCACGTGATCGGATGCTCGACGAGAACTGGGATCTCGTGCTCGTCCTCACCGATCTGCCGCTCAAAGACGGGCGCCGTGTCGTGCAGACGCAGCTGTCGCCCGTCCATGGCGTCGGGCTCGTCGTCGTGCCGGCCCTCGGTGTCGGGCAGGTGGCGACGAAGGTGCGCGCCGCGTGCGTGCGTCTCGTCGAGGAGCTGCTCCACTTCGACGGCGACGACACGAGCGACGACATCGACCGCCGTGCCCGCCAGCGGGCCGAGGACGTCGAGGGGCGCGACGACGAGAACCCGGTGCAGTTCGCGGCGCGCGTGCTCGGCGGCAACGTCGGGGTGCTGCTCGGGCTCGTGCGAGCCAACCGTCCGCTGACGCTCGCGCTGCGCCTCAGCCAACTCATCGCGGTGACGGCGGCAGCCGGCGCGCTCACGCTCATCACGCCCGACATCTGGGTGCTCGCCACGAACTACGGGCCGTGGAGGCTCGGCCTGCTGTCGGTGGTCG
>NZ_LSJT01000041.1:0-112388 GCF_001556795.1 Dermacoccus sp. CCH2-D9 | reverse complement strand
GCTCGGAGATGTGTATAAGAGACAGTCCACCGAGTCGGCCGCGGACGCGAACCACGTCGATGAGCAGGGCGAAGAGGCCCAGAGCGCAGGTGAGGTGCCCGTCGTACACGAGCCTGTCAGCGAAGAATCGATCATCTCCTACCCTGCGACGGATCATCGGGTTCCGTTGCCTCGCGGCGATGTTCGCCGTGCGATGTCCGACGCTGACCGCCAGGCGGAGGGGCACTACCACCCCGAGTTCAGCGCCTACGCCACGCCCGAGGTCTTCGCCGAGCCCGCCGGCTCCGAGATCCCCCCGATCGAGCCGGCGGCGCCCCGCAGCGACGTGGTTGCCGAGCACCAGAGCGAACCGCGTCACCTCGATGAGACCCGCGTCGGCTCGGCCGCCGACCCCGCAGCCGCGGATTCCGTCCTCGATCACGCTGGCATGGGCGGGGGTGCGTTCGACCGCACGCCGGCCGACGCTACTCCCGCTTCGACGCAGACCGGTGCCACGACCGAGTCGTCGCCGTGGGACGAGCCGATCGTGTCGCGTGACCCGGCCGTCGCGTCTCATCCCTCCGACGTGGCCGCGGACGACCCGTTTGCCGACGAGGCGCCGGTCGCCGCGTTCGACCCGCACGCCGGAAACGACTTCGATCCCTTCGCCCACCCGAGCGGTCCGACCGCGATGACGCCGCGCCTGCCGTCGCCCGAGGCGGATGGCACGTCGCGTGCTCAGGTGGACGACGCCGGCGCATCCCACGACGAGACCCCCACGTCGCGTGATGCGGTGCCCGGCTCGCGTCGCGAGGCGTCGGCGCACGTGGGTGAGGCGTTCGAGTCGCGTGACGAGACCTCCGCGTCCGATGCCCACGCTGCTGCGCCCGATGACGAGTCGTCAGTGACAGGTAACGCAGCCGCCGGGGGAGACGACGAGGCACCCGCGCCGGCATTTGCGGCGCTTCGCAGAGTCGCCCCCGCCAAGGAGGAGGTCGCTCGCGTGCGTGAGCCCCACGACGATCGCGACGCGATGGGCGCCCCGGCGCCCGTCGCCGCCGAACTCGCCCGCCGCGCGGCCGAGCGCGAACGCCTCGCGACCGCAGGCCACGCTGCAGAGGGAGAGTCTGCCGAGACGGCCCGGACGGTGGGTGACTCGTCAGACGCGTCCTCCAGCGTCCCCGCGCTTCTGGTGGACGGATCGGGCGGTGACGCAGCGGCCAGTTCGTCGCCGCAACGTGCCTCCGACGACACGCGGGCCGCGAACGGCGGTCAGGCCCCGTCGAGTGATGATGAAGACGACGCCTGGAGTGTCGGACGTCCGGAGCCCATCGACGCAGCCGAGCCGATCGACGCCGTGAAGCAGCCAGAGACGATCGAGGCGCCCAAGCCGTTGCCGGCGCGGGACGACACGTCCTGCAAGGGCATTCTGCGTCGCATCCTCAGGGGCTGATTCAAGGGCTGATTCAAGGGCTGGGCGAGGCCACTGACGCGCCGCCCCCGGCGCGTCCATCCTGGTGGGCAACGTGTGGCGGGCTGAGGAACCGATGGGCGTTCCCTGACTCGCTGGGCGTTGCCCATCGGCGCGTCGCCACCCTGAGACCACGGTGCTCGGCGCACCGACGACCCCCGCGCCGGCGGTGCGTTCTTGCCCCAGGGCAGCGATGCTCGCCGTCCTGGTCCATCGACGCACCGAACGCCGACCGCCCTAGGCGATCAGGCTCGCGCGAACTCCAACTCGACGACGCGGTCGAGCGCATCGAAGGCGACGGGGTGGTGGCTCACCATGACAACGGTGCGCCCGCCACTGGCTTCGAGCAGGTCGCGGATGACGGCGTCGGCGGTCGGGCCGTCGAGGTGAGCGACGGGTTCGTCGAGCGCGATGACGGGGCGTTCGCTCAGCAGCGCACGGGCGATGCCGAGGCGGGCGCGTTCGCCGCCGGAGAGGGAGCGCTCGGTGGCCGTGCCGGCCGTCGCGGCGCCGTCACGGCCGGCGCCGACGAGGTACTCGCCGAGATGGGTGTCGAGGCCGTCGGTGAGCTCGTCGAGCCACCCACCGAGGCCGGCGCGACGCAGTGCCGCGCGCACCTCGTCGTCACTCGCATCCGGCTGCGCGAGAAGCAGATTGGCGCCAAGCGTCCCGGCGAACAGGTGCGGGTCGTCGTCGACGAACGCGATGCGCGAGCGCACGGCGTCGGCGTCGAGATCACGCACGTCGACGCCGTCCCAGCGGCAGATGCCGCCGCTGGGGTCGAGGTGGCGGGCGAGGACGGCGAGCAGCGTCGACTTGCCGCACCCGTTCGGGCCGGTGATGGCGAGATGCTCGCCCGGCGCGATCGTCAGCGTGTGCGGGCCGGTGTCGGTGCGCGCGCCCGTCCACGACGCGGTGACGTCGTCGAGTTCGATCCTCGGCGCGCCGTCGGCGACGCCGTGCGTGCCGCGGGCGGCGACGGCGGGTTCCTGCGTCAGCAGCGCCCGCAGACGATCCCGGGCCGCGGCCGAGCGCGCGAACGAACCGACCGCGTCCGGGATGAGCCCGACGACGTCGCCGAGCGCCAGCGGCGTCAGCAGCAGCAGCGCGGCGAACGGCCCGTCGATGGCGCCCGACCTGACCTCGCCGTCGAGCGTCCACGCCATGAGCAGGGTGGCGGCGCCCGTCGCGAGGAGCGTGAGCGCAACACCTGCGGCGCGGCCGCGTGCCTGCGCCGTCGCGGCCTTCTCGACGTTCTTCTGCGCGTGCGCGAGCCACGCCATCGGAGCGTCCGTCGCGCCGATCGCCGCGAGTTCGGTGGCGCCGGAGCTCACGAGGTGCGCGACGCGATCGACCTGGCCGCGCGCCTTGAGGGACGCCGCCTGCCCGTGCCGCTCGAGGGCGAGATCCAGCCACCCGACGAGCGCCGCGACGACGATGAACCCGAGCATGACGAACCCGGCCGGCGGATGGATGAGGAACGTCGCGACGAGCGCCACCGCGGCAGCACCGACCGTCGTGATGAGGGGGACGATGACGCGCACCTGGATGTCGACCTCGTCGTCGAGATCGCGCACGACACCGGAGAGCAGATCGGCGCGTCGGCGAGTGCCCAACCGCGCGGGCGTGAGCGGCAGCAGCTGACGGTAGGCCGCCGTGCGCCGCTCGGTGAGGTCGGCCAGCGCCGCGTTGTGCGAGACGAGCCGCTCGACGTACCGGAAGACGGGGCGTCCGATGCCGAACGTGCGCACCGCGACGATCGCCGTCAGCAGCGTGAGGACGATGGGGCGCTGGCTCGCGCGCACGATGAGCCAGCCGGATGTCGCCGTCAGCGCCACGCCGCAGGCGAACGCGAGAGCGCCGATGAGGCCCGCGATGATGACGCCGCGCACCGGCACGAGCAGCGGGCGGCGCTGATCCGGGCGCGATCCGCGCTCGCGCGCGAAGCCGCCTCGCGCGTCGTCGGCGGGTGCCACATCGTCGGGTGTCACATCGGCATGTGTCACGCCCTGGCGTGACGCACTGTTCGAATCGGCTCGTGAGGCAACGCTGCTCATGCCGTCACCTCCTGTTCGTAACGCTGGGGTGAGCGGGCAGAGACGCGCCACTGATGGTCGGCTGCGGCGGCAAGGGCGTTGTCGTGGGTGACGACGACGACCGGCTTGCGCTTGCTCAGCGCGACGATGGCCGAGCGGATGTCGGCGGCGCTCGCCGGGTCGAGGTGGGCGGTCGGTTCGTCGAGCAGCACCATGGCCGCGTCGGAGAGCCAGGCGCGCGTCAGCACGAGACGCGCGCGTTGCCCGGCGGACAAGCCGAAGCCGTTGTCGCCGAGCGATGTTCGCACCCCGTCGGGCATCGACAGGACGACGTCGTCGAACCCCGTGGCCGCCATCGCGGTGCGCATCTCGTCGACGCTCGCGTCGTTGCCGAGCTCGAGGTTGGCACGCACCGACATCGGCGCGATGAACGCACGTTGGCTGACGAGGTGCGTGCTGGGCACCTCGAGGCGCCCCGAATCGGGCCTGCGCGCGCCGGCGAGGATCTCGAGCAGCGTCGACTTGCCGGAGCCGCTCGGGCCGGTTAGGGCCGTGAGGCCGTCGCGGACGACTCCCGTCGTGTGCGTGATCGCGGGCGCGCTCTGGCCCGGGTAGGTGTAGGTGACGCCGCTCATCATGGCGCGCGCGAGGCCGCTCGACGTCTCGGGTGCGGGGGCGTGCCAGGGGCGTTCACGCTCGTCGGCGAGCAGCGAGTCGATGGCTTCGGCGCCGTCGGCCGCCGCGTGGAACTCCTGCCCGACGCGACGGATCGGCCAGTAGGCCTCCGGGGCGATGAGGATCGCCATGAGGCCGGTCAGCAGGGAGACGTGGCCGTTCGCGAGGCGCAGGCCGACGGCGACAGCGACCATCGCGACGGAGATCGTCGCGAGCAGGTCGAGGGCTGCGGAGGAGAGGAATGCGATGCGGAGCGTCCGCATCGTCGCGCTGCGGTGACGATCGCCGACCTTGCGCACCTGCTCGACCTGATGGTTGCCGCGCCCGTATGCGACGAGCGTCGGCAGCCCGGCAACGACGTCGGCGAAGTGACCGGCGAGCATCGTCGTCTCGACCCAGCGTTCCGCCGTGGCGCGCTGCGTGTACTTGCCGATGAGCGCGGCGAACAGCGGCAGCAACGGCAGGGTGACGATGACGATGAGCGCGCTGCGCCAGTCGACCCACAGCATCGCGACGACGGCGAGCACCGGCACGACGCCCGCGGTGACGAGCGCCGGCAGATAGCGCGCGACGTACGGCTCGACGGCGGCGGCACCCTTCGTCGCCATCGTCAGCATCGCGCTCGGTGCGGGGCGTTCGTCCGCCGTCTGCGTCATCCAGCGGCGCATCGCGGCCTCGCGCAGTGCGCCGGAGACGCGTGCACCCGCGTGGGCTGCCGCGAGTTCGGTTGCGCCGGAGAGCATTCCGCGGGCTGCGAACAGCGCCAGCACCCACAGGCCCGGCGTCAGCAGCGCGTGCCCCTCGACGACGGCGACGACGAGGTGCGCCACCGCCACGGCCTGTGCGATCGCCACGATGCCGCCGAGGCCGCCCAGCAGGGCCAGCACGGCGACCGGGAGGCGGGTGGCGGGCGCGGCGCGCAGCAGGTGGGGGTCGAACGGACGCATGGCCCCATTCTCGCAGCCGACGGTGACAGCCCTCGCAACGGGCGAAACGGGATGTACGAGAGAGCCCTCGGGGAACCTTGTGACCCAACTCACTGCGGCGTGTCCGTGCTGGGTAGGGTGAGCGCGGGAGGGCTTCTCATGGCTGCCAGCACCTGTCGGCGTGCGGTTCGGGAGGCTCGCGCACTCTGCGCCTGCGTCGATCGATCCCGGGCGGCGCGCGCGGACGAAACCAGGACCAGCAGATTCTCAGGAGAACCCATGAGCCGCTCGATTCGTGTCACCAAGGCCGTCGCCGTCGCGTCGTTGTTCGGCGCCGCGACGATCGTGGCGCCCGCCGCCAACGCCGCCCAGGAACCGTCGATGACGATCACTCTCGGTGCGACCGTCACGGGCAAGACGGTCGACGTCGCCTACAAGGACAGCGGCGTCCAGTACTACGCCAACGACGGCCGGAAGGCGATGAGCCGCTACGGCGCGATGGCGTTCTTCGTCGACTACGGCGACGACAGCGACCCCGACGGCTACGACGGTCGCCCCGGCCTCACCTGCGAGACGACCGGCCCGACCTCGCCGTTCCGTGACTCGGTCTCCTCGGGCTACTCGCACACCTACCGCAAGGCGGGCACGTACACGATCACGGCCACCGGCTACTACTGCGGTGAGGGCGGCCTGCAGACGGTCGAGAAGACGACGACGGTCAACATCGCCAAGCCGGCGCCCGCGCCGAAGGTGAGAGCCGCCGCGCACATCGAGTACACCGTGGACGGCCTGACCGCGACCCTCGTGCCCTCCGTCACCGGCACGCAGCACGAGATGAAGTACGGCCGCAACAAGCACGCCAAGTACGGTGTGCCGCTCGTGTACACGATGTCGTTCCCGGAAGGTGCCGAGGTCTCCGGCGGCGCCACGAAGGGTGGCATCAAGCGTGCCACCTGCACGAAGCACGGCTCGGTCGAGTTCGACCCGGTGATGCTGAGCGGCGATCCTGTCGTCGTCACCTTCCCGAAGCCGGGTACCTACGAGGTGACGCTGAGCGCCGATGTCTGCACGAGCCAGCGCATCGTGTCGAAGACTGTGACGATCGTCGTCCCGCCGACGGACCCGACGCCGACGGACCCGACGCCGACGGACCCGACCCCGGAGCCCACGACGCCGACGCCGAAGCCGACCGAGCCGACCCCCACCCCGACGACGCCGGTCCCGACCACGCCTGCTCCGACCACGCCGGCTCCGACCACGCCGGCTCCGACGACGCCGGTCCCGACCACCCCGGTTCCGACGACGCCGGTTCCGACCACCCCGGTTCCGACGACGCCGACGACCAACACGACCGTCCCGACGACGACGACGTCGACGACGGCTGCGACCACGCCCGGCACGGGCCCCAAGGTCGAGACCGACCGCATGGGTGACGACACCAACGCCCTTTCGCTCGGCGTCGCGGGTCTCGTCGGTGCGGGTGCGCTCGGCGGCATCGTCGTCGCTCGCCGTCGCCTTCAGCAGTGACGCCGCGGTCTTGAACCGCCTACCACGCCCCACCCTGGCCCTCGCCCGGTGGGGTGTGGTGCGTCCGGCTGGCCTTCGAATCGGCGCGGATCCCAGGTGCCACGCGGGCTGGACACGACGCGGAGCGCAGGGCCGACGGGGTGCGCGCTCGGACGCCGACGTGCGGCGGGTGCGCTCATCGCCTACTGTCGCGAGCGAATCCCTCCCCCTGAGTTCCCACTGAATCGAAGGCGTCTCGTGGCCATTGACCTCGTCTGGATCGTGCTCGGCTTCGCGCTGCTGCTCGCGGTCTTCCTCCCGACCGCCGTCGAGCGCTTCCCGTTGTCGACGCCGATGGTGCTGCTCGGCGTCGGGGCGCTCGTCGGCCTCGCGCCGATGCCGAAGGGGTTCACGTTCTCGCCGCAGGAGCACGAGGCGTTCGTCCTGCATGCCTCCGAGGCGACGGTGCTCGTCGCGCTCATGGGTGTCGGTCTCGCCCTCGATCGGCCGATGCGCGTTCGCAGCCTGACGTCGTGGCGCGCGTGGGCGCCGACGTGGCGTCTGCTCGCCATCGCGATGCCGCTCGGCATCGTGGGCGTCTCACTGCTCGGCTGGACGCTCGGTCTGGCCGCGCCGACGGCGTTGCTGCTCGCCGCGGCGCTCGCCCCGACGGACCCGGTGCTTGCCTCCGACGTCCAGGTCGATGGGCCGCAGACCGAGGCCACGCAGGAGATGACGCAGGACACCGAGATCGACGAGTCGGACGAGGTGCGGTTCGCGCTGACGTCGGAGGCCGGTCTCAACGACGGTCTCGCGTTCCCGTTCGTCTACGCCGCGATCCTGTGGGCGAGCGAGGGCTCGCCGTCGCACTGGGGGTGGAAGTGGCTCGGTTGGGAACTCGTCGGCAAGGTCGCGCTCGGCGTGGCCGTCGGCCTCGTCGTCGGGTGGGTGCTCGGCAAGCTGTTCTTCCGGCTGCCGGCGAAGAAGTATCGCCTCGCCGACGCCGGTGAGCCGCTCGCCGCGCTCGCGGCGATCATGTGCTCGTACGGGCTGACGGAGCTCGCCGGCGGGTACGGGTTCCTCGCCGTGTTCGTCACGGCGATGGCGATGCGTCAGGCCGAGCGCGGCCACCGCTACTACGCGGACATGCACGCGTTCATCGAACGTCTCGAGCAGATCCTCACCCTCGTCATGCTCCTGCTGCTCGGCGCGGCGGCGACGAACGGTGTTCTCGCGCACGCTGATTGGCGCAGTGCCGTCATCGTCGCGGCCCTCATCCTCGTCATCAGGCCCGGCGGGGCGTGGCTGTCGCTGCTCGGGCGGCGCAACGACACCGCGAAGGCCGTCGGCCTGACGACGGGGGAGCGTTGGATCACGTCGTTCTACGGCGTGCGCGGCATCGGCTCGATCTTCTACATCGCGTACGCGACGGGGCACGCCGACTTCGCGGGCAGCGACTGGCTGTGGTCGACGATCGCCCTCGCCATCATCGTCAGCGTCGTCGTGCACGGCTCCACCGTCACGCCCGCGATGAAGTGGCTCGAACGTCACCGCACGAACCACCGTCGGGCGCTCGCGGACGCTTGATCCACCTGCGCCCCGGGGGCGCCTGCGCTGCACCCCGGCGCCGGGCTGGCAGGGCCGCACACGCGGGCGCGTTTCTTCACCCCTCGAGGTGAAAAACTGCGTGCAGGAATGCTTCTGGGGGCCGGTGGTGTTGTGATCGATGAGAGAGCTCATCGATCTGAAGGAGAGACCTCATGGCCTACCGCACCGAGAACCCCGCCACCGGCGTCGTCGAGAAGGAGTACAACTCCGCGACGGATGCTGACGTCACCCGCGCCATCGAGCGCGCCGACGCCGCGTTCGGCACGTGGCGCACGACGGACGCGTCCGAGCGCGCCTCCGTCCTCGCCAAGGTCGCCGACATCTACGACGAGCGCGCCGACGAGCTCGCCCGCGTCATCGGCGCCGAGATGGGCAAGCCGCTCGCGCAGGCGCAGGGTGAGGTCGCGCTCGCGTCGTCGATCTTCCGCTGGTACTCCGAGCACGGTGAGGAGCTGCTCGTCGAGGAGCAGCTGAACATCGGCGACGACGCGAAGTCGCTCGTCGTCACCGACCCGATCGGTGTGCTCATGGGCGTCATGCCCTGGAACTTCCCGCACTACCAGGTCGCGCGGTTCGTCGCGCCGAACCTCATGCTCGGCAACACGATCCTGCTCAAGCACGCCTCGATCTGCGCGCGCACGGCCGAACTGATCGAGGAGATCCTCCACGCCGCGGGTGTGCCGCAGGATGCCTACATCAACCTGTTCGTCAGCAACGAGCAGATCACGTCGATCATCGAGGACCCGCGCGTGCGCGGCGTCTCCCTGACCGGTAGCGAGGGCGCCGGCAAGGCCGTCGCCGAGACCGCGTCGCAGAACCTCAAGAAGAGCGTCCTCGAACTCGGTGGCTCGGACGCGCTCATCGTCCTCGACGACGTCGACGTCGCCGAGACGGCGAAGGCCGTCGCCACCGCGCGCATGAGCAACGCCGGGCAGGCCTGCAACTCCCCGAAGCGCATCTTCGTTCCGTCGACGATGTTCGACGACTTCGTCAACGGCGTTGTCGCCACCGTCGAGGGCATGAAGGTCGGCAACCCGGACGACGAGGGCACGGACATGGGCCCGCTTTCGTCGGTCGAGGCTCGCGACGACGCGATCGCCCAGGTCGAGCGCGCCGTCGAGCAGGGTGCGACCCTGCGCACGGGTGGCACGGCGCTCGAGCAGGACGGCGCCTGGATGGCCCCCGCCGTGCTCACCGGTGTCACGCGTGAGATGGACGCCTTCAAGGAGGAGATCTTCGGCCCCGTCGCCGTCGTCTACTCCTACGACTCGATCGACGAAGCCGTCGAGCTCGCCAACGACTCCTCCTTCGGCCTGTCCGGCTCCGTCTGGGGCAAGGACACCGACAAGGCGGAGCAGATCGCCCGGCGCCTCGAGGTCGGCATGGCGTACGTCAACGAGCACGGCACGACGAAGGCCGGCCTTCCCTTCGGCGGCGTCCGTCGCTCCGGTTACGGGCGTGAGCTCGGACGCTGGGGCTTCGGTGAATTCGCCAACACGAAGCTCGTCCGCGTCGCCAAGTGATCGATGCGTCGTGACCCGCGACGCGAGGAGTGAACAACCATGACTCGTTTCACCCGACTGATCGAATCCGTCCGGTCACTCGCCGAGCCGGCCCCGCCGGCGACCCGTGGGCAGGAGGTGGCCCGTCTCGGTCTCGGAACCTTCATGTCGTTCGCCGGTGTCTCGCACCTGACGTTCGCCCGCAAGGACTTCCAGGCGCAGGTGCCGGACTGGTTCCCGATGGACAAGGACGTCGTCGTCCTCGCCTCCGGTGTCGTCGAGGTCGCGTTCGGTGCGGCGATGCTAACCCTGCCGCAGCGTCGCGCCGCGGTGGGGGTGGCGCTCGCCGCCTTCTACGCCGCGATCTTCCCCGGCAACATCAGCCAGTACGCCGAGCGGCATGACGCCTTCGGTCTCGACACCGACACCAAGCGCCTCGTCCGCCTGTTCGGCCAGCCCGCCCTCATCGCTGCGGCGCTGTCGGCGGCCGGCTTCCCCCGACGCGGCTCGCGTCGCTGATCTCACCGTTTCGCACCCAAGCGAAGGAGACCCCAATGTCGGACACCACGCAGCTCACGTAGACCGAGAAGGCCAACCTCGACCTCGCGCACGAGTACACATGCGCCCTGTTCCGCGTCGAAGACGACAAGCTCGTCGAATTCGTCAAGGAGTGGAACAAGCTGCCGATGTGGCAGCAGCTCGGCTGGCCGATCGAGGAGTGCCTCACCTACCACGAGTGACGACTCGCCCCGATGCGGACGCCGCTCACTGAATCACCAAGGAGATTGACATGTCCAACGTTCTCTTCGTCGTCACCGGCGCCCGCTCCTGGACCCTGGCCGACGGCTCGAGCGTCCCGACGGGTTACTGGGCGGAAGAACTTCTCACCCCCTACCGTCTGATCACCGGGGCAGGTCACTCGGTCACGTTCGCCACGCCCGGCGGTGTGACGCCGGTGGCCGATGAGGTCAGCCTCGCCCCCGACGCGAACGGCGGCGCTGACGTGCGTCCTGACCTCGACGCGATCGACGGCCTGCAGCACCCCATGAAGCTCGAGGACGTCGTCCTCGGCGACTATGACGCGGTGTTCTACCCGGGTGGGCACGGCCCGATGGAAGACCTTGCGCAGGACGCCACGTCCGGCAAGCTCATCGCGGACGCGCTCAAGGGCAGCAAGCCTGTCGCGATCGTGTGCCACGGCCCGGCAGCGCTGCTCCCGGCGCGGACGTCGGCGGGCGAGCCCGTCGTCGCCGGACGCAAGATCACCGGCTTCTCCAATGAGGAGGAGAAGGCCGCCGGCAAGGCTGACAAGGCCAAGTGGTTGCTGGAGGACCGGCTGCGCGAACTCGGCGCCGACGTCTCGACCGGCCCCGCCTGGCAGCCGTTCACCGTCGTCGACGGTGACCTGCTGACGGGTCAGAACCCGGCATCGTCCGAGGCGCTCGCCAAGAAGCTGCTCGAGCGCCTGAGCTGAGCCTGGCGGCGCCACGCGCGAACATGCTGAAGGCGCCTGGATCCCCATGGGGTCCAGGCGCCTTCGGTGTTCACGGGCGGCCGGCGAAGGGCCGATTGGGCTCGGCTCTCACGTGGCGTGGCGCCTCGTCGTGCGAGATGAACGGGCTCAGTCCGATGCCCCGCGCATCATGGGGATGCTCGCGACGAGGACGACCAGCGAGGTGAGCGCGCAGAAGAGAGCCAGGCTCGCGCTGATGGACAGGCGTGTCGTGAGCAACCCCGCCAGCACGACGGGGATCGTGATGCCGATGTAGGCGGCCAGGAAGACACCAGCCACGCTTCCCCCGGTGTGTCCGGCCTCGCTGACCGCGGAACCGACGGCGACAGCACTTTGGAAGAGCAGGCCGATCCCGGCCCCCGCCATGACCGCGCCGCCTGCGTACAGGACGAAGGGGTGGGTGAATGCGGACGCCGCGACGCACCCGAGGCCGGCGACGGTGAACAGGACGCCGCACGCGATCTTCGTTCGCGGGTTGGGGATCGGAAGGGCGACCTGGGCCAGGGCAGATGCCCCCATGGCGAGGAAGACGACCACGCCGCACACGAGCGGAGACGAGCGATGTGCGACCTGCGCCAGGAACGTCCCCGTCATCGACGTCAGGATGCCCAGTGCAGCGAAGGCCGCGCCGGCCACGACCTGCGCTGAGCGAAAACGGGCTTCATGACCTGGTCGGACGACGGCGCGCTGCGGTCGATACCTCGGGCGCTCGTTCGCCGGTGTTGCCGGGTTGGTCTCGGGAACTAACGTGAGCGCGAGGCCCACCACGGCGAGCAGGACGAAGAAGACCACGTAGGGCGTCCTCAAGGGGGCCGGGGCCCACTGCACGAGGACTCCACCGACGAGGGGGCCGAGGGCCAGCCCGCCAGTGTTCACGCTCGAGGCCACCGTCGAGGCGAAACTGCTCGGCTCGTGCGGGCGATGAACGCGCCGCAATTCACCGAGCATCGCTGTTGCTGCCGGAGTCAGTACGCCGATCCCCACACCACACAGCAGCCGTGCGACCAACAGCGCCGGCACGGACGGCGAACCGATGAAGATCGCGGCGCTCACCAGGGAGACGGCGGTGGCGATCGCGATCATGCGGCGTCGCCCGAACTGGTCACTCAGGTGGCCCGCGAGGTAGAGACTTGCCATGACGCCCAGCCCGTAGGCCGCGAAGATGGCCGTGATCATCACGGTGGGGAAGTGATCGTGGCGTTGGTAGAGCGGATAGATCGGCGTCGGCACGGTCGAGTAGGCCATGAGGATGGGAAACGCCGCCGCAAGCAGCCAGAAACCGCGTCCGTGGAGTGCGGCATCGGCGTCATGCAGGACGGGTGTCGTGGTCATGGAGGACATGATGGGGGTGAGTCGGCCCCGACACCAACTGGCCCCTGATAGATCGCTGTCCCGAGGAATGGGCCGAGCGTCACGATCCGGCGCCAGAGGGCGTGCGAAGCGCGCGGGTGCCCGACACGCGTCGCAGCCCGTCAAACGTTTTGAACCGGCAGGAAGCTGAAGCTGCCGGGGTTCATGGAGCGAGAAAATCGTCCCCAGGGGTATCGTCACCTTGACTTGCTGTGAGACGCTTCACGATGTACTGCACATCATCCCGACGCTGGCACCCGATCCGAGGACACCATGACAAACATCACCCGTCGCAGTATCACCTCCGGTGCGGCGTGGAGCTTGCCCGCCATCACCGTGGCCGCGGCAGCACCGTCCAACGCGGGCTCTCCCCCTCCGCCCAGCATCAGGCGCGCCTTCTACATCACACGTTCGTCGCGCGTGCTCACCGTGCAGAGCAACAACGACGGCACGAGCTACTATCAGGTCCTCAACGTGACGTCGAACACCAGGCTGACGAATGTCAGGGCCTCGGTGCTCGTCAACGTGTCGGGCCTGCAGTTCACCGGGTCGACGGGCTGGTCGCAGGTGACTCAGGATAAGCAGACGTACGTCGACAACGGCATCACGTATTATCGCTACTTCGCCACCCTCACGGCGCCCGTGCCCGCGCCTGTCAATGGAACCGTCACGATTCCCAGTTTTAGCTGGACGAGCGCTACGTCGTCCGCGCTCACGAGTTCGGTCTACGTCAATGGCCGTGGCGCCGTCGCGATCGACGGCACGGACGTGATCCAGATCGGGGCCTACCGCGTCGTGTGACCCATCCGCGACGTCACCCGCAAGGGCAGGCGCCACCATTCCTCTGGAATGGTGGCGCCTGCTGTTGCACCTTCGCTCACAGCGAAGTCATGAAGCGATCAGGTCGCGACGCTCCGCGTCAATGGACCTTGATCGGGTCGGGGCGGCTCGGGTCGACCGCCTTGGGGATGTGACGCGTCGTGATGCGCTTGCGGAACACCCAGTACGTCCAGCTCTGGTAGATGAGGACGATCGGGGTGAAGATCAGCGCGACCCACGTCATGATGACGAGCGTGTGGTGCGAGCTCGCCGCGTTCGTCGTCGTCAGCGACCACGCCGGGTTCGTCGAGCTCGGCATGACGTTCGGGAACAGCATGAGGAAGTACGTCAGCACGAACAGGGCGATCGCGACGAACGTGCACAGGAACGCCAGGCCCTCCTTGCCGCGCATGTTGAAGAACAGCCCGGTGAGGAAGATGACGGCGAGCGCGGCGGTCGTGATCCACGACCACACCGAGCCGCCTTCGATGCCCAGCCACAGCAGCAGGACGACGGCGGCGACGGCGGCCGCGAGGCCGATCTTCGTGCCGAGCGCGCGAGCGTCGTGACGGATGGCGCCGTCGGTCTTGAGCGCGACGAAGAAGCAGCCGTGCGTCATGAACACGAGCATCGTCGTGACGCCGCCGAGCAGCGACACCGGGTTGAGCATGGTGAGCAGGTTGCCCGTGTACTCCATGTCCTGGTTGATCGGCAGGCCGTGGACGATGTTCGTCAGCGCGACGCCCCAGAGGATCGCCGGCAGGAACGAACCAAACACGATGGCGGCGTCCCAGCCGCGGCGCCAGCCGTCGGAGTCACGCTTGTGGCGGTACTCGAAGCCCATGTTGCGCACGATGAGCGCGACGAGGATGAGCAGCAGCGGCAGGTAGGCGCCCGAGAACAGCGTCGCGTACCAGTTCGGGAACGCGGCGAAGGTCGCGCCACCAGCAGTGAGCACCCACACCTCGTTGCCGTCCCAGACCGGGCCGATCGTATTGAGCATGACGCGGCGGCGTCGCTCGTTCTCGCCGATGTGGTCGGTGACCGGGTCGGTGACGCCCGTCGCCTCCGCCTTGCCCTTTCCGAGCACGGGAAGCAGCATGCCAACACCGAAGTCGAAGCCCTCGAGGACGAAGTAACCCGTCCAGAGCACGCCGATGATGATGAACCAGAAAGTCGTGAGTTCCATCGTTCAACCTCGCCTATCAGTACGCGAACGCGAGTTCGTCATCGTCGGAACCGGCGGAGCCGTGGCCATCGTCGTGACCACCGGGCAGATCCTCACCGTCGGAGGCGACGGGCTCGGCGCCCTTCTTCATGTAGTCCATGAACAGCTTCACCTCGACGACGGCGAGTGCGCCGTACAGCAGCGTGAAGACGATCATCGACGCCAGCACCTCACCCGAGGTGACGCTCGGGCTGACGCCCTGCTTCGTCGTCATGAGGCCGTTGACGATCCACGGCTGACGGCCGATCTCGGTGAAGATCCAGCCGATGCTCATCGCCGCGACCGGCGACAGCGCGCCGACGAGGGCGGCCGGGCCCATCCAGCGGTTCGTCGCGTTGCGGCCGTTGCGGGTCAGCCACAGCACCCAGCAGGCGATGAGCATGGAGATCGCGCCCCAACCCATCATCCAGCGGAAGCTCCAGTACGACCACATGATGTTCGGCGCGTACGTGTCCGCCGCCGTCAGCTCGTTGCCGCTGTACTTGGCCTTCTGGGATTCCTCGAGGTTGTTGATGCCCTCGACCTTGCCGTGGAAGTCACCCGTCGCGAGGAACGACAGCAGGTTGGGCACGGTGACCGCGAACTTCTCCTGCTTGCCGTCACGCGTACCGACGGTGAAGATCGAGAACGGCGCGTCCTTCTCCTGCGTCTCGTACAACGCCTCGGCGGCAGCCATCTTCATCGGCTGCACCTCGGTCATGACCTTGCCCTGCAGGTCGCCGGTGATGACGACGAACAGGCTCGAGACGAGCAGGACGATCGCGCCGACGCGCGAGCCCTTGCGGTACATCGTGAGGTCGTCGGAGGTCGACGCCAACTTCGTCGCGCCCGTCGAACCGTCGGAACGTCCTTCGAGAGCCTCGCCCTTCACGGCCTCGGCCGCCAGCGTGCGCTTGCGCAGGTTCCACAGCATGACGCCCATGACGACGGCGCCACCGACCATGTACGAGCTCGCGATGACGTGCGGGAACGTGACGAGCTGGACCTTGTTCGTCAGGACGGCGACGAAGTCGGTGAGCTCCGCGCGGTGCGTCGTCGGGTTGTACTTGTAACCGACGGGGTTCTGCATGAACGAGTTCGCGGCGAGGATGAAGTACGCCGACAGCACCGTGCCGATGTGGACGAGCCAGATCGTCGCGGCGTGCAGCTTCTTCGGCAGTCGGCCCCAGCCGAAGATCCACAGACCGAGGAACGTCGACTCGAGGAAGAACGCGAGCAGCGCCTCGATCGCGAGCGGCGCGCCGAAGATGTCGCCGACGAAGCGCGAGTAGTCGCTCCAGTTCATGCCGAACTGGAACTCCTGCACGATGCCGGTGACGAGACCGAGCGCGAAGTTGATCGTGAACAGCTTGCCGAGGAACTTCGCGACCCTCAGATGCTGCGTGTTACCCGTGCGCAACCACGCGGTGTGGTAGCCGGCGACGACGGCCGACAAGCCGATCGTGATCGGCACGAACAGGAAGTGGTAGACCGTCGTGATGGCGAACTGCCATCTCGCCAGCTCCAAGGCATCCATGAGTGACCCCTCGACGAGACGAATGTGAAGACTTTCACAACCACGCTACGGGGTGGGTTCCGCAATCCGTGGGGACCATGGTCCTGACGTAGGCGTGTCGTGCCTCACGCGGCGCCCGAACCGGCTGCCGGCCACGCGTCAGGTCGTGGCCTCGCCGGACGGTGACGGGTCCGGCGCCATCTCCGCACCGTCCAGAGCGCCGACGGGGCGGGGCACCGCGATCTTCTCGTTCCAGCGTGAGAACGTCGCCGTGCCCAGGTCGTCCGTGCCCGCGGCCTCGTCGACGACCTTGAGGAGGTCGTGCGTGTCGTCGGTGGTCACCCAGGCGCGAGTGTCTCCGTCAGCGCTGGCGATCTTGTACACCGGCTTGCCGTCGAGCGTCGCGGGCGTCAGGGTGCCGTCGCCGAGGTGACCCCACTTGGCGTCGGTGGTGTCGCCCATGGCTTCGATGTACGACTTGGCGCTGAGGTCGGACAGGTCCTTCTGGCCGAACGCGCTGTCGGGCACCTTGATCCACCGGTTCGCCGGTGGGCTCGAGCCCTGGAGGGATGGGTCGTCCTTGTCGACGGAATCCCAGTACGTGCGATCGCCCTTGAGGTAGACGTCATGGGAGATGCGACACATCGTCACGTGGCCCACCTCGTCACCGTCGTAGGACATCTCCGACGGCTCCCGTCCAGCTCGCCGAGGAAGGTGGCCCTGGGGCCGGAGCCGTCCGCGCTGTCCGTTCCTGTCAACGACAGGGAGGTGTAACCGCGCACCGACTGTTGGGTGCGCGACCAGACATCCTTCGCGCTCGGCTGTTCCGCAGGGGCCGAGGCGCTCATCGATGCGGTGCCTGGTGCCGTCGAACTCCCCGACGGGCCCTTCACCGGACCCGACGCGGGCTGCCCCGCGTCATGCCCCATCGTGCAGCCGCTCAGCACCACCGCCGTCACGGCGATGGTGCTGAGCGTGCGGGACGCGGGCAACGCGGTCGTCCTGTCGGGGAGGCGGAGGAACAGCTCAGCTGCCCATTGCGTCCGTGATGGACGTGGCACCGCTCGGTGCCTTGATGCCGTAATCCTTGTCGTGCGACAGGAACGTCACCGTCTTCATCGACTCATCGGACTTCGCCGACGAGCCCGACGTGGAGGCGACGGAGGCGCTGTCGAAGCCCTCGGTCTTGAGGATGTCGCGGCGATCCTCTTGCGACACCCACGCGGTGACCTTCTTGTCCTCACTCTGGATCTTCCAGGCATCCTTGCCGTCGACCTTGTCCTCCGACACGGTGGCCTTGTCGGAGAGCAGCTTCTTGTTCGGCTCCGAGGAGTCGTTCTTGATGTTGTCGATGAGTTCCTTGAACCCGGTGTTGGACGAACCGTCCGCCGGCATCTCGAGCCACTTGTCGGCGATCTTGTCCGTGTTGGATGCCGCGGGCGAACCCGAACTCGTCTGCGTGAAGAAGGCCTTGTTGGCCTTCATGTAGTTCTTGGAGTCAACCGTGATGAGGTCCATCGTGCCGTCGCCGATCTTGCCGCTCATCTCGAGCTTGCCGCCGTTGACGTCGCCCTTGGCCGTCATCGTGGCCGGCTTGCCGTCCGAGGTGCCTTCGCCCTTGAGCTCGAGGCTCTTGTAGGCGCCGGCGGTGTCCTGGGCCTTGTTCCAGGCGTCCTTGGCCTTCGGAGCCTCCTTGCTCGAGCAGCCGGTGACACCGGCTGCCGTGCCGGCCGCGAGGACGAGGGCGAGGGCGGACGTGCGGAGCTTCGTCATGGTTTCCTCCCAGAGAAGTTGGTTGTGCCCCCAGTGTTGCAGGTGGCCTTCACCGTTCAGACGTGTCGGGCGCCGTCATCGTGCCCTTCGTCGCCGAGGGAGTCGAGCGGTGGGTGCCCCGGCATGATCGTTTGCGTCGTTCGGGCCGCGCGCTGCCGGCGTGCGGAAAGGAATTTGCGCGCGCCACTAATCTTGACGTCATGGACGCCATCTCCGCACTGACCGGTCATCTGAGCAACGCGATCGCCTCGGCCCTCGGTGACGAGTGGCGCGACGCCGACCCCGTCATCCGTCCTGCGAACAAGAAGCAGACGAGCGCCGACGTGCAGGTCAACGCGGCGATGGCACTCGCGAAGAAGGTCGGCAAGAACCCGCGCGAGGTGGCGTCTGCGATCGTCGAGGCGCTGCGCGCGGACGACGAGGTCATGGCACTCGTCGACGACGTCGAGATCGCCGGGCCCGGCTTCCTCAACATCACGCTGTCGACGGATTGGGTCGCGGCGCAGGCGTCGACGATCCTCGCGGACGGCTCGCTCGGCGTCGCGCCGGCAGCGAAGACCGAGATCATCCCGATCGACTACTCCTCGCCGAACGTCGCGAAGGAGATGCACGTCGGGCACCTGCGCACCACCGTCGTCGGGGATTCGCTGGCGCGTGTGCTCGAGCGGCTCGGGCACACCGTCATCCGGCAGAACCACGTCGGCGACTGGGGCACGCCCTTCGGGATGCTCATCGAGCACCTTCTCGAGGTGGGCGAGGATTCGCCGGAGGCGGCGCTGCTCGAGAGCGACCCGAACGCGTTCTACCAGGCGGCGCGCACCAAGTTCGACACGGCCGAGAAGGCCGAGCCCGCCGGTTCGAAGGGTGACTTCAACACGCGGGCCCGCAAGCGCGTGACGTTGCTGCAGGGCGGTGACCCCGAGACGCTCGCGCACTGGAACAAGCTGATGGAGCGCTCGAAGGCGTACTTCAACAAGGTCTACGGGTTGCTCGGCGTGACGTTGACCGACGCCGACCTCGCTGGTGAGTCGACGTACAACGACGAGCTCGCGGGCATCTGCGACGACCTCGAGTCGCGTGGCATCGCCGTCGTCTCCGACGGGGCGCTGTGCATCTTCCAGGACGAGTTCACCGGGCGCGACGATGCGCCGGTGCCGCTCATCATCCGCAAGTCCGACGGCGGGTACGGCTACGCGACGACCGACCTCGCGACGGTGCGTCACCGCTCGTTCGACCTCCAGGGCGATCGGATGGTGTACGTCGTCGGCGCGCCGCAGAACTTGCACTTCCGCATGACGTGGGCCGCCGCCGACAAGGCCGGCTACATCCGCCCCGAGTCGACGCCGATCCACGTGCAGATCGGGTCGGTGCTCGGCAAGGACGGCAAGATGTTCAAGACGCGCTCGGGTGACTCGGTGCTGCTCATGGACCTGCTCGGCGAGGCCGTCGACCGCGCCGCGGGCGTCGTCAGCGAGTCGAAGGCGGAGATGAGCGACGACGAGCGCGCCGTCGTCGCGCGTCAGGTCGGCATCGGCGCGGTGAAGTACGCCGACCTGTCGGTCTCGCACGACTCGGAGTACATCTTCGACTTCGACCGCATGCTGGCGTTGACGGGCAACACCGGCCCCTACCTCCAGTACGCGGCGACGCGCATTCGCTCGATCCTCGCGCGTGCCGCCGAGGCGGGGTACTCGCCTGCGGCGGAGATCACGCTGGGCGAGGACGCCGAACGCGCCCTCGCGTTGAAACTGCTCGACTTCGGGGCCGTCGTGGCTGCCGTCGGCGAGTCGTTGGAGCCGCATCGCCTCGCCGGGTACCTGTTCGAACTGGCGACGACGTTCACGGCGTTCTACGAGAAGTGCCCGGTGCTCAAGGCCGATGCCGACGAAGTCCGTGCGTCGCGTCTGGCGTTGTGCGAACTGACGCTGGGCGTCCTCGTCGACGGATTGTCGCTGCTGGGCATCGAGACGCCCGAGAAGATGTGACGCTCGGGGCCCTCCCGAACCTGCCCCATCTGCGATTTCGCTCGATCCTGCAGGAGCGTCAGGGATGTTCGGCGCGGGGCTCGAACCAACGGAACGTCAGGTTGATGCGTGGTTCGGTGACGCGCGCCCGTTTGGGCACTGCGTGCTGCCACGCGCTCTGCGAGTCGCCGCGCATGACGACGAGGCTCCCGTGCGTGAGTGCGACCGTCTCCTTCACCGTGTGATCGTCCTTGCGGCGCATGACGAAGTCGCGCGTGGCGCCGAGCGAGACACTTGCGATGGTGGGCGCAGGGCCCAACTCGGCTTCGTCATCGCTGTGCCAGGAGATGGAGTCCTGGCCGTCGCGGTAGAGGTTGAGCAGCACCGAGTTGTAGGGCGCTCCGGTGTCGGCGGCCAGACGCTCCCGCAGCGCGGCGAGCTTGGGCGTCCATGCGTTCGGCGGCTGTGTCGAGCCGGAGAAGGTGTACGGCGCGTCGGCGTACCAGGCGATGAGGCGTGGCATCGCGATCATGCGGCCGTACATGGTGAGCGACGACGTCCGCCAGGGTGTCGCGCCGACGAGGTGCGACATGAGGTGGTCCGCCTCCTCCGTCGACAGATACGTCGCGCGCAGCTCGATCGGTGCCTCGCCCATGCCGCCCCTTCCCTGGCAGGTGCCCGCCCCCATGATGCGGCACGACGCACGAGTGGGGCATCCCGACGTCGCCCTTCCTCACTCGAGCGATCCCACGCATGGGTGGGGCATCACGCGGCGCGTAACCTCACCTCGGCGCGACAGCGGTGAAGACCGCGACGACGAAGCCGTCGTCATGCGCGGGGGAGTGCATCTCCCACGTCGAGAAGCGCGCGTCGAGGCGCCAGCCGGCGGCGTCGGCGTCGTCGAAGAACTGCTCGAACGTGTAGCCGCGGCCCGCGCCGAAGCCGACGGCGAGGCGCCCGCCGTCACGCACGCACTGACGCATCGCGGCCAGGCCGTCGCGGCGTGCGTCGTCCGGCATGAACGGCATGACGTTGCCCGCGCAGACGATCGCGTCCAACGGCGTGACGTCGAGATCGTCGAGGGACAGCCGTGCGAGGTCGACCACCTCGAAACGCAGCGACGGGTGGTCCTCGCGTGCGGCGGCGATGAGGACGGGGTCGAGGTCGACGCCGACGACGTCATGCCCGAGGGCACTCAACGCGGCGGCCACACGTCCCGGCCCGCAACCCGCGTCGAGAATGCGTGAGCCGGGCGTGACGAGCGCGTTGACGAGCCGCGCCTCGCCACCGAGGTCGTCGCCGCGCGCCGCCATGGCGCGGATGCGGTCGACGTACCACTGCGAACGCGTCGGATCCTCGCTCACCCACTCCGCCCAGCTCGGGTTCTCGCGTCGCGACTCGCGCGTCGGCTCGGTCATGCCAGTCTCCTCGTCGTGGGTCGCACGTCTGCTTCCATCATCGGGGCCGGAGGCACAGGACGGGGCGTGGTTCGGCGCCTCGCCGAAGCCTGAACATGCGGGGCACGGACTCGAGAGACCGTGCCATGCGGTTTCCGAACGGCGTCGGCTCAGCCCCCGAAGCCGTTCGGGTTGGCCGACTGCCAGCGCCACGTGTCGGTGCACATGTCGTCGATGGTCTTCTGGGCCTTCCAACCGAGTTCTTCGCGAGCGCGCGTGGGGTCGGCGAACGTCGTCGGCAGGTCGCCCGCACGTCGCGGCCCGACCTCGTAGGGCAGTTCGCGGCCGCACGCCCGCTCGAACGCGTGCAGCAACTCGAACACGCTCGTGCCCTCACCCGTGCCGAGGTTGAACGCGCGCGCCGAATCGTCCATGGCGTCAAGATGATCCAGCGCCGCGACGTGCCCCGCCGCGAGATCGACGACGTGGATGTAGTCGCGCTCGCCGGTGCCGTCCTTCGTGTCGTAGTCGTCGCCGAAGACCCCGAGCTTCTCGCGGCGCCCGACGGCGACCTGCGCGATGTACGGCATGAGGTTGTTCGGGATGCCGCTCGGATCCTCACCGATCAGCCCCGACGAGTGCGCGCCGATCGGGTTGAAATAACGCAGCAGCGCGGCCTTGAAACCGGGCGACGCAGCGGCGACGTCGGTGACGATCTGCTCGATCATCGCCTTCGTCCAGCCGTACGGGTTCGTCGCGCGCAGCGGCTCGTACGTCTCGCTGTACGGCAGCGGCGCGTCGGGCCCGTACACCGTCGCCGACGACGAGAACACGAACTTCTCGACGCCGTGCGCCGTCATCGCCGACAGCAGCGAGAACGTCGAGTCGAGGTTGTTCGTGTAGTACATGAGCGGCTTCTCCACGCTCTCACCGACGGCCTTGTACCCCGCGAAGTGGATGACGGCGTCCGGCTTCACCGAGGCGACGAGGGCACTCGTCGCGGCAGCGTCCGTCAGGTCGATCTCGTGCAAGTCGATCGAGCGGCCGGCGATCTTCTCCAGGCGCGGCAGCACGGCCGGGCTCGAGTTCGAGAAGTTGTCGGCGATGACGGGTTCGTGCCCCGCCTCGATCAGGGCAAGGACGGTGTGGGATCCGATGTAGCCGGCACCACCGGCAACGAGTACGCGCATGACCTCAGCCTAGGCGCCCCACCCGCCGAGAACGATGAGACGCGGCTGTGCGTCGGCCCAGGGCATCTCGGGCATCAAGGACGCCGCGGCCGCAGCCGACATCCCCAGCGCCCCGCGGCGAGCACTCACCGATACGTGATGAGCGAACGATCCCCGCCGAGATGAGCGTGGTCGTTGAGGCTCACTGCGGTGAGCGCCGACCCGGCAAGCACCGTCGTCACGCCCGTGTTGACGGTCACCTCGTTGAGGCGCCGCCACACCGTCACCGCGCCGTCAGGCAACGCCGCGGGCAGCGTCGATGCCGGTGACGGCGCCGTCAGCAGCCCCGCGGCGACCCACGCGATCGGCCCGCCGGAGCTGACGACGACGGCGCTGCGCCCCGACTCCAGGCGCGAGGTCACGCGCCCGAGCGCGAGCGCGACGCGGTCGCGGAACTGCGAGAACGTCTCGGGATAGTCGTCGTCGAAGTCGCCACTCGCCCAACGCGACGCGGCCGCGACGAACATCTCCTGAAACGCCTTGCGCGGGTGACGGTGACGCGCGAGGTCGGCGCGCATGACGGCGTGGTTGCGGTACGCGGGCTTGTACGCCTCGATGATCGCGTCGTGGTCGTACTCGTTCCACCCTGCATCCGTGCTGACGTCCGACTCCCACCCGGCGGCTTCCCACAGCCGCGACCCGGTGAGTTGCTGACGCCGCATCGTGCCCGTGACGAGGACGTCGGGCGTCACGCCGCGCGCCGCCAACCCCTCGCCGGCGAGGCGTGCCTGACGTTCGCCGAGCTCCGACAGCTGGTCGTATGCCGCGCGCGACGGCCCGGCCTGCCCGTGCCGCACGAGGTGGATGACGCTCACGACAGCCGTCCCGCGCGTCGCATGAGGCGCCGGCAGCGCCATTCGAGGTAGATCACCATGCCGCGAAACTGCTTGAACGCGGGGTTGCTCGTCTGGCCGTTCGCATACCGGTAGTAGATCTGCTGGGCGATGACGGCGAGTCGGAACAGGCCGAAGATCTCGTAGAACAGCTGATCCTTGGGGCTGATCGCACGCCCCGACGCGTGCGCGTAGTACTGCCACACCTCGTCGCGCGTGAGCATGCCGGGCGCGTGCGTGGGCTGACGGCGTGAGCCGCGCATGATGCGGTCGTCGTCGGCCTGCACCCAGTACGCGAGGGCGCCGCCGAGATCCATGAGCGGGTCGCCGAGCGTCGCCATCTCCCAGTCGAGGACACCGATGACGCGCGTCGGGTCGTCGTGCGCGAGGACGAGGTTGTCGAAGCGGAAATCGTTGTGGATCAGGCAGTTTCCGACGTCGTGTGGCTGGTGCTCGTCGAGCCAGGCCATCACCTTCTCGAACGATCCGGTGCCGTGACGCACACCGTGCGTACGTGCCTTGCGGTAGCGCGCCGACCATCCGTCGACCTGCCGCTTGACGTACCCCTCGCCCTTGCCGAAGCGTTCCAGCTCGGTGCCGGCGACGTCGATCGAGTGCAGCGCGACGAGCTGGTCGATCGCGGCGGTGCACAGCGCCCGCACCTCGGCCTCGCCGAGACCCAGCTCAGCGGGAATGTTCTTGCGCAGGATGATGCCGTCGAGGCGCTCCATGACGTAGAAGTCGCTGCCGATGACGCCGGCGTCGTCGCAGAACGCGATCATCGGCGCGACGGCGGGGAACACGGGCGCCAGCGCGCGTTGGATGTCGTGCTCACGGCGCATGTCGTGCGCGCCCTTCGCCTTCGTGCCCGCCGGCGGACGACGCAGGATGAGGTCACGGGTCGGGTAACGCAGCAGATACGTCAGATTGCTCGCGCCGCCGGTGAACTGCTTGACCTCCGGCGCCGCGTCGAGTCCGCTCGTGTCGGCGTCGGGGTGCGCGTGCTCACGCAGCCATGCGGCGACGCGTTCGACGTCGAACGCATCCTCGCTGCGCACGTCGGAGGCGTTCGTCGCGACGTCGTCGACGGGCGCCGCCGTGGGGGCGGTGGGGGCCGAGGGAGCGCCAGGAGTGTCCGGGGCCGGGCTCACTTGGCCTCACCCTTCACGGCGGCCAGGTAAGGCTTGAGCTCGGCGCGCGCGACCATGCCGAGGTGCACCTCGTCGGGGCCGTCCGCGAGACGCAGCGAACGCGCCGTCGCATAAGCGGACGTCAGGGGGAAGTCGTCGCTCATGCCGCCGCCGCCGTGCATCTGGATGGCGAAGTCGATGACGTCGCAGGCGATCTGCGGCACGACGGCCTTGATGGCGCTGACGTCGACGCGCGCGCCTTCGGTGCCGTAGGCGTCCAGCTTCGCTGCCGCGTTCTGCACGAGCAGACGCGCCATGTCGATGTCGATGCGGGCCTTCGCGATGCGCTCGCGGTTGCCGCCGAGCTGCACGAGGGGCTTGCCGAACGCGACGCGCTCGGTGCCACGACGGCAGGCGCGCTCGAGCGCCATCTCGGCGAGCCCGATGAGGCGCATGCAGTGATGGATGCGGCCCGGGCCGAGGCGTCCCTGCGCGATGGCGAACGCCTGACCCGGCCCCGACAGCACGTTGGACGCCGGCACGCGGACGTTCTCGAGCGACACCTCGCAGTGCCCGAGCGGCTCGTCGAGCTGACCCATGACGGGCAGCGCACGCTCGATCGTCACACCGGGCGCGTCGGCCGGCACGAGAACCATCGAGTGCTGGGCGTGACGCGGTGCGTCCGGGTCGGTCAGACCCATGAAGACGAATACCTTGCAGTCGGGGTGCGCTGCACCGGAACTCCACCACTTGCGGCCGTTGATGACGATCTCGTCGCCGTCGACCTCGGCGCGCGCCGCCATGTTCGTCGCGTCCGAACTCGCGACCGCGGGCTCCGTCATGAGGAACGCCGAACGAATCTTTCCCTCGAGCAGCGGCACGAGCCACTCCTCCTGCTGCTCGCGCGTGCCGTACTTGAGCAACACCTCCATGTTGCCGGTGTCGGGGGCGTTGCAGTTGAAGATGAGCGGCGCGAGCGCCGTGCGGCCCGTCTTCTCCGCGATGGCGGCGTAATCGACGTTGGAGAAACCCTTGCCGCCACGCGTGCCGAAGCGTGCGGCCCACTCGTCGCCGTGCTCGCCGGCGGGCAGGAACAGGTTCCACAGCCCCGCTTCGCGCGCCTGCGCCTTGAGCTCGTCGATCTTCGGGTGCACGACGAACGAGTTCTCGCCGCGAGCGCGCATCGCGGCGTAGTCGCGCGTGATCTCGGCCTCGGCGGGCTCGATCCTCTCGCGCACGAAGGTGTCGACGTCTGCGGCGATCTCGGCCGCGCGGGGCGAAACGGTGAGGTCCATGTCTTGACCGTAACCCCTTTGTTGAGCAATGCTCAATAGGGTGAGCGAGAAAGATTCCAGACCCCGTCAGCGCCTGACACAGGACGAGCGCCGCCGTCAGCTGCTCGGCATCGGGCTGAAGATGCTCACCGAGCGACCCATCCAGGACGTCGCGCTCGACGCCGTCGCCGAGGAGGCCGGCATCTCGCGCGGGTTGCTCTTCCATTATTTCCCGTCGAAGACCGCGTACTACGAGGCTGTCGTCGCAGCCGCGGGTCGCCGCATCCTGCGCAACGTCACCCCGCCCGACGACGTGACGGGCCGCGCGGCGCTCGCCGCGATGGTCGAGGCGTTCGTCGCTCAGATCGAACGCCGACACGAGCTCTATCGCGCCCTCGTCGAGGGCAGCCTCGCCGACGTCGGGGGAGCCGAGGTCGCTGTCACGCTGCGGGAGCGCCTCACCGGCATCGTCCTCGATTCGCTTGCCACAGAACCCGATTCGACGACGCCGCACCCCGCCGTCGTCCACGCCTGGCTCGCGTACGTTGAGGATCTTGCCGTCCAGGGCACACGCCCCGCCGTGCGCGAGCAGTTCGACGCCGGCGCCACCGTCCGTCATGCGCTGGCGGCGCTCGACGCGTTGAGCGGCGTGGCGATCACGCCGTCGCACTTCTCCCCCCAGGACGACGGCGCGCCCCGCCACGACTGCGGGCCTGACGTGCCCAAGCCTGTCACCCCTCACGATCACACCTCCCAGACCCCCACCAAGGAGTAGCCATGCGCGCAGTTCAGGTCGTCACCCTCGACGGGCCCGGTGCCGTCCGTATCAACGACGTCGACGCCCCCACGCCGAAGCCGCACGAGGTGCTCATCGACGTGCGCGCCGCCGGGTTGTGTTACCCCGACGCGTTGCTGACCCGTGGGCTGTACCAGATGAAGCCCGAGCCGCCGTTCACGCTCGGGGCCGAGGTGGCGGGCGTCGTCGCCCAGGCGCCCGAGGGGTCGGGGTTCAGCGTGGGCGACCGTGTCGTCGCCTTCCCCGGCTTCGGGGGGATGGCCGAGCAGGTGTGCGTCGCAGCGCCGTTCGTCTTCCACCTGCCGGACGACGTCAGCTTCGAGACGGGTGCGGCGCTGCCCATGAACTACCTCACCGTGCAGTTCGCCCTCGACCGACGTGGGCGCCTGGCCGAGGGGGAGACGGTGCTCGTGCATGGTGCGGCCGGCGGCATCGGCATCGCCGCGATCCAGCACGCCAAGGCGCGTGGTGCGCGCGTGATCGCCGTTGCCTCGAGCGACGACAAGCGCGCGATCGCCACCCAGGCCGGCGCGGACGACGTCATCGCGCCCGACGGGTTCAAGGACGCCGTCATGGAGCTGACGGACGGCCGCGGCGTCGACATCGTCGTCGACCCGGTCGGCGGCGACCGCTTCACCGACTCGCTGCGCAGCCTCGCAGGCGAAGGCCGCTTGCTCGTCATCGGGTTCACCGGCGGCGCGATTCCCGAGGTGAAGGTCAACCGGCTACTGCTCAACAACGTCGATGTCGTCGGCGTCGGGTGGGGCGCGTTCTGGATGCCGCGCCCCGAGACCGTCCCCGCGCAGTGGAAGGCGATCGAGCCGCTCGTCGCCTCCGGTCAACTCTCACCCGTACTCGGCGAGGTGCGCCCCCTCGAGCGTGCCGGCGAGGCCATCGCCGAGATGGAGGAGCGCCGCGCGACGGGCAAGCTCGTCCTCACGCTGTGACGGTTCGGGTGCCGCCCGGTGCCGAGCCGGGCGCACTCGCCTCGTTCTGCTCGGGATCCGCTCTGCAGGCCCGGCGCACGAGCAGGCCGGTGGCGCCGATGAGGGCGCCGACGACGAACACCGTCACGGCGAGCAGCCCCAGCATTCCGGCCAGGACGGCGTTGATGACACCGGAACCTGCGTGGGTCGTGACGTACTCGCTCGTCGGCAAATGGCCTCCCCCTCAGCAGCCGCGTCGCCTGCGCCGATCGCGCTTAGGGTGCGACTCACGCTCTTGGCTCAGCCAAGCACGGATCGTCGGCGGGCGGGGTTTGCGAGGACGTGAAAAGGTGGGGGCATGTCGTGGAGTTCCGAGCAGATCGCCTGCGTCGAAGGAGCGCGTTTCGCGCCGAGCACCATCGGGTACGAACGTGAGGACGTCGAGCGCCTGCGCCGTCGCGCCGTCATCGCGATGAGAGCCGGCAAGCCGCTGCCCGACCTCGATGCGATGGTGCTGCGGCGCACCGCGCGCGGCGGGCTGAACCTCGGGCAGGTCGACGGTCTGCGCACCGTGCTGTCGGTGTGGCGACGCACCACGCCGATCGAGGATCCGCAGGACGTGGCACGTCGCGCTCAGGAAGTCGAACTGGCGGCCTTCGCGGGTGCGCGTGACGGCGCGCCGCGCTGGAGTTCGCAGCAGATGGATCGCGTGCGCGACAAGCACTTCACGTTGCTGCGGCGCACGGCGACGAGCTACGACGAGAGCGACGTCGACGACTACCTCGACTCCGTCGTCGTCGCGATGCGCCGCGGCGTCGAGCTGCCCGACCCGGCGCAGGCGCGTTTCGCGTCGTCGGGCTTGCGGCGCGGATACGACCCGAAAGAAGTCGACGACTTCCTCGACGAGATCGCCCACCTGCGACCGGAGGGATGACGAGCGATGACCGATCCCGACAAGCCCGCCCACGACAGCCGGGCCCCTGAGAACCAGGCTCCCGAGAACCGCGCCCTCGAGAACTCAGGCGATGAGAAGTCGGCCCCCGTGACGAGCTCGCCGGTCGACGACGCCGCGCAGAGCGGCACACCTGCAGGGGTCGACGAGTTGCGTCGTGCGACGCGCGCCGAGGTCGACGCCGAGGGCCTGCCCGACGAGAACACTGTCTCGAAGGCGGCGGTCTACCTCAACCGCAAGCTGCCGCGCACGCGCACCATCACACAGGGGCTCGTGCGTGACGCCGAGGGTCGGGTCATGCTGTGTCAGTTGTCGTACAAGAAGTTCTGGGATCTGCCCGGCGGTGTCGTCGACCCGCACGAGTCACCGGCGCACGCCCTCGTGCGGGAGATCGCGGAGGAACTCGGCGCGACGGCGACGATCACAGGTCTGCGTGTCGTGTCGTGGCTGCCGCCGTGGCGCGGCTGGGACGACGCGATGCTCTACCTGTTCGACGTCGAACTCGACCGTCCGGCAGGCGAATTCGCGCTGCAGCGCAAGGAGATCGCCGGCATCCACTTCGTCGGCCTCGACGAACTCGACGACCACGTCGCGGCCTACACCGCCAAGGTGATCCGGCGCGCCGTCACGGCGATCGAGAACGGCGAGAGCGGTGTCTACCTCGAGAACGGTGACGAGCCGGGCTGGGCCTGAGCCTCAGACGCGGTAGTCGCTGCGCTCGTCGTCCGGGTCGATGATGAGCCCGAGGATCCATGACACGACCGACACGATGGCGGCTCCGACGACAGCGGTCGGCCAGAAGCGGTCGATGTGGAACGCGACGCCGAGCTGACCCGCGAGCCACGACGTCAGCATGAGCATCGCCGCGTTGATGACGAAGATGAACAACCCGAGCGTCAGGATGAGGAACGGCAGCCCGAGCAGCTTCGCGAGGGGCCGCGCGAGCGCGTTGACGACGCCGAAGAGTGCGCCGACGACGAGTGCCGTGACCAGCTTCGTCGAGTTCGTCGTGAACCCGTCCGCGAGCGTCATGCCCTCGAGCAGGGCGGCGGCCACCCAGATGGCGGCCGCGTTGATGGCGACCTTGACGAGTGTGCGCATGAACCCACTCTGCCCCGTAGGGCTGAATGTTTCCTCGATCTGAGCGGCGCGCTCGCTGACGGCCGGCCTCAGGTCTGCGGTTGGGTGAACGCCCACTGGATCATCTCGCCCAGGTGGGGGACGTATGTGTTGTAGTTGTGCCCGCCGTGCGCGATCCACATCGCCGACACGTGCGGATCGGCCTTGGCCAGGTCGGCCATGCGCTTCGAGGTGGTCCAGGTCGCCTTGTCCTCACGGCTAGCGACGAGGAGCATGCGCGTCGTGGGCATCTGGTAGAGGCGGTAGAGGTAGGACGGGGAGTTGAGGTCGCGCTCACTCTTCGAGCGGTAGAGGTCGCCCGTCGTTCCGTCCGTCATCGATTCGAAGTACCCACCCATCGAGACTGCCGAGCCCCATGGTGAACCGGAACGGGTGTAGAGCGCCTTGGCCGCGCAGTACCCGCCGGTGCTCCAGCCCAGCGCCGACCACTGCTTCGACTCCTTGGCGACTCGCAGGTGCGAACGGATGGCGTTGGGCACCGTCCGCGTCAGGAACGTCAGTTCCTGGGGGCCGTGCGTGATGTTGGTGCACTCGGTGTCGCGTCCCTGCACCGTCTGGTAGGGCGCGAACACGGCGACGAACGGGGCGGTCGTCCCCTTCTCGACGAGAGCGCTAGCCGTCTGACCGAAGTTGAGGTTCTCGACGGTGGAGCCGACGGTGTTGGCGTAACCAGGCAGCACGACGAGGACGGGGTAACGCTTGTTGGCGTTCGTCTTGTCGTGGTAGCCCGGCGGCAACCAGGCGACGCTCTGCGCGGTGCCACCGCCCGGTGTGGTGATGGGGAACGACTCGAAGCGGCCGCTGCCCGCGGAGCTGGCGTCGACACCACCGGCGGCGATGGCGGCCGCGCCGTTGTCCGTCTTGCCGAGCGCGTCGTCCCAGCTCGAGTAGAAACCGTACTGACGGTTGACGTACAGCCCGAGGGAGGCGACGGCGAGGCCCTGGGCGACGACGACCGCCACCCAACTGCCGACGGCGCGCTGCCACGTCGCCTTCGTGCGCTGGCGCACCAGGACGAGCGCCAGTGGCACGATGACGGCGCCGATCACCACGAGGGTGAGCAGCGACGGGCTGGTGATGGACAAGGTGGCCTCCCCTGATCTGATTCTCGGCGTCATTAAAGGTGCCCTTGCTGGGGGAACGATGAGGAGCATCTGGAAACCTCGCGCGGCCTAGGCTGGGAGCATGAGCGAATCGCTGGAGACCCCCGTCCGTCTGCGCACCACCCTCGACTCCGTGCCGGGATACAAGCCGGGCAGGCCGGCGGCCATGGCCGCGGAGGATTCCGAGCGCGGCGTCACGAGTGTGTTCAAGATCTCCAGCAACGAGAACCCGTACCCGCCGCTGCCGTCCGTGCTCGACATCGTGCGCGAGGCCGCGACGACGATGAACCGTTACCCGGACATGGCGTCGTCGGAGCTGACGCACGCCCTGGCGCAGCGGGTGGGTGTGAGCGCCGACGAGGTGAGCTTCGGCACGGGCTCGGTGGGCGTCCTCGCCTCCCTCATCCAGATCACGTGCGAGCCGGGCGACGAGGTCGTCTACGCGTGGCGCTCGTTCGAGGCGTACCCGATCGTCGTCGCGCTCGCGGGGGCGCGCTCGGTGCAGGTGCCGCTCGACGCCGACGCGCGGCACGACCTCGATGCGATGGCGGCTGCCGTCACCGATCGCACGCGGCTGCTCATCGTCTGCACACCCAACAATCCGACGGGCCCGAGCGTGCGTGCTGACGAGTTGCGCGCGTTCCTGCGGTCGCTGCCGGAGGATCTGCTCGTCGTGCTCGACGAGGCTTACCTCGAGTTCGTCGTCGCGGACGATGCGCCGGACGCGCTCGCCATCTACCGCGAGTTTCCCAACGTCGTCGTCCTGCGGACCTTCTCCAAGGCCTACGGCCTCGCGGGGCTGCGCGTCGGTTACGCGTTGGCGCGCCCGCGCATCACGACGGCGCTGCGCAAGGCGGCCACCCCGTTCGGCGTGAGTGACATGGCGCAGAAGGCCGCCATCGCCAGCATCGCAGCGTTCGACGAACTGCAGGAGCGCGTCGTCTCCCTCGTCGCTGAGCGTCGACGCGTCGTCGACGCCCTGGGCGAGGCGGGCGTCGACATCCCCGACACGCAGGCCAACTTCGTGTGGCTGCCGCTCGGCGAGCGGGCACTCGAGTTCGCCGCCTTCGCGGACGAGAACGGACTCGTCGTGCGCCCCTTCGACGGTGACGGCGTGCGCTGCACGATCGCCGAGGTCGAGGCCAACGACCGTCTCATCGACGTCGTGACGCGCTTCTACGCGGGGTGAGTCGTCTCTGCGGGCTAGATTCGAGTGATGCCGATCACATCGTGAGACGGGGGTTTCGCGCCTCGATACGACTGTGAACCTGGCCGAAGAAACCGTCGTTCGGATGCGAATTACTCGTCGGTAGCCAGGTAGCGTCTCCTAGGTGGCGTGACCTGCGTCACAAGCCCTGTGGTGGCGTCCCGCACTCCGTGACGTCACCCCCGAACGCCTCGCGCCCCGCACTCAGGGCGACGTCGCGCAAGGAGGAAACGATGACGATTCCCGACGCTTCGCGCACCAATCACGCAGCGCACCTCGATGGGGTGACGCACGTGGCCGGTCATGCCCTCGACGGCAAGCCGGACATCACCGACGGCGGCCCCGACATGGTGCAGCTCATCGCACCCAACGGCACCCGCTCGCCGATGACGAGCGTCAATGAGCCCTACATGGAAGCGCTCAAGGCCATCACGGCCGAAGAGGTGCGCGCGATGTACCGCGACATGGTGCTGGTGCGCCGATTCGACATCGAGGGCTACAGCCTGCAGCGCCAGGGCGAGCTCGGCCTGTGGCCGCAGCTGCTCGGCCAGGAGGCCGCCCAGGTCGCCGCCGGCCACGCGCTGCGCGAGCAGGACTACGGCTTCCCCGGCTACCGCGAGCACGGCGTCGCGTTCTGCCGCGGCATCCAGCCGAGCCAGGTCTTCGCGCTCTACCGCGGCGTCACGCACGGCGGCCACGACCCGCGCAAGCACAACTTCAACACCTCGACGATCGTCATCGGCAACCAGATGCTCAACGCCGTCGGCTATGCCATGGGCCTGCGCCTCGACGGTGTCGTCGGCACGGGGGACGTGAACGTCGACGCGGCCGTCATGGCATTCACCGGCGACGGCGGCACGAGCCAGGGCGACTTCAACGAGGCGATGGTCTACGCGGCCGTCAACCACTCGCCGATGGTCTTCTTCATCCAGAACAACGGCTGGGCGATCAGCGAGCCGAACACGCGTCAGTTCATCATCCCGCCCTACAAGCGCGCTGACGGCTTCGGCTTCCCCGGCGTGCGCACCGACGGCAACGACGTCCTCGCGACGTACGCCGTCACCCGTCGCAGCCTCGACAACGCGCGCAGCGGGCTCGGCCCGACGCTCGTCGAGGCGTTCACCTACCGCATGGGCGCGCACACGACGTCCGACGACCCGTCGCGCTACCGCGACTCGGCGCACGTCGAGGCGTGGAAGGCAAAGGATCCGATCGCGCGCCTGCGTTCGCTGCTCGAGCTCGAGAACCACGCCGACGCGGCGTTCTTCGACGACGTCGACGCCGAGGCGAAGGAGCTCGCCGCCGAGTGGCGCCGCTCGTGCCTCGAGATGCCCGACCCGGAGATGACGGCGATGTTCGACCACGCCTACACGGTCATGGACGACCAGCTCACCGCTCAGCGCGACGAGTTCGCGGCCTACCTCGCCTCCTTCGAGGACGATGCAGCATGAGCGGCGCTACCACGAGCACGGCCCCCGGCGCCGAGAAGGCCGCGAAACCCAAGAAGGCCCCGAAGCTCTCCCTTGCCAAGGCGCTCAACGCGGCGATGCACGACGCGATGGCGGCCGACGACAAGGTCGTCGTCATCGGTGAGGACGTCGGCGAGCTCGGCGGCGTCTTCCGCCTGACCGACGGGTTGAAGAAGGAGTTCGGCGAGCGCGTCATCGACCCGCCGCTGGCCGAATCCGGCATCGTCGGCTCGGCCGTCGGCCTCGCGATGCGCGGGTACCGCCCGATCGTCGAGATCCAGTTCGACGGGTTCGTGTACCCGGCGTTCGACCAGATCGTCAGCCAGGTCTCCAAGGTGCACAACCGCACCGAGGGCGCCGTCAAGCTGCCCATGGTCATCCGCATCCCGTTCGGCGGCGGCATCGGCGCCGTCGAGCACCACAGCGAGTCGAACGAGGCGTACTTCGCGCACACCGCCGGCCTGCGCGTCGTGGTCTGCTCGCGCCCCGTCGACGCGTACTGGATGATGCGTCAGGCGATCGACTGCGACGACCCGGTCATCTTCTTCGAGCCCAAGCGCCGCTACCACGAGCCCAGCCCCGACCAGCTCGACCTCGCCGCCGGCCCCGCTCGCGGCCTCTTCGAGGCCGAGGTGCTGCGCGAGGGCGCCGACCTGACGCTGCTCGCGTACGGCCCGATGGTGCGCACGTGTCTCGACGTCGCCGCGGCCGCCGAGGCGGATGGTCGCTCGCTCGAGGTCATCGACCTGCGCACGCTGTCGCCGATCGACGAGGAGACGATCTGCGAGTCCGTGCGCAAGACGGGCCGCGCCGTCATCGTGCACGAGGCCGCACGCTCGTACGGCGTGGGCGCCGAGCTGGCAGCGCTCCTGCAGGAGCGCTGCTTCTATTCGCTCGAAGCGCCCGTGCAACGCGTCACCGGCTATGACATCCCCTACCCGCCGAGCCGCCACGAGCGCGAATACCTGCCCGGGCTCGACCGCATCCTCGACGCCGTCGACGCGTCCTTCAGCTTCTAGGAGTACCGCCGAACATGGCCATTCAAGAGTTCACCCTGCCCGACCCCGGTGAAGGGCTCGTCGAGGCCGAGATCGTGACGTGGCACGTCGCCGCAGGCGACACCGTCGACGTCAACCAGGTCGTCCTCGAGATCGAGACGGCGAAGTCGCTCGTCGAACTGCCCATCCCGTGGGCCGGGAGGGTCGCATCGATCCTCGTACCCGAGGGCGAGACGGTCGAGGTCGGCACGCCGATCGTCACGATCGACGTCGGCGGCGATACAGCACCTGCGGACGGTGGCGCTGCCGGTGCCGCCAATGACGTTTCCGGAGCTGCTGACGGTGGCGAGGTCGCGGCCGAGATGCAGACGGCGGCCGACGTCGCGCCCGCCGAGACCGGCGAGTCGGATGACGAGCCGCAGCAGAAGACGCTCGTCGGCTACGGCCCGACGCCGTCGAGCTCGACGCGCCGCGCTCGTCGCGGCCGTGGAGCCGGTGGCGGCGCGTCGGGTGGCGGCACGCTCGCCGCCCCCGCGACGCGCGGGTTCGCGAAGCAGCAGGGCGTCGACATCGATACTGTCGAACCCTCGCACGACGACGGCGTCGTCACTCGGGACGACGTGAAGAAGGCCGGGGGTTCAAACGCGCCCGCGGCGATGTCGACGCCGAGCGTCGCGTCGAGCGCCCCACCAGCGCCGAGTGCGGACACCGTCGCGAAGGCTGCGGCCAGTGCCCCGTCGGTGCGCCCCGACAAGCCGACGGCTGCCGCTCCGGCCCCGGCCGGTCTGAGCGACGAGCGCATCCCGATCAAGGGCGTGCGCAAGGTGACGGCGCAGGCCATGGTGAGCAGCGCGTTCACGGCGCCGCACGTCACGGAGTTCCTCACCGTCGACATGACGCGCACGATGGAGTTCGTCCGCGAACTGCAGGGCATGCGCGAGCTCAAGGACATCAAGGTGACGCCGCTGCTCGTCGTCGCGAAGGCGTGCCTCATCGCGATGCAGCGTGAGCCGATGATGAACGCACTGTGGGACGACGCGAACGGCGAGATCGTCATTCGTTCCGAGGTGAACCTCGGCATCGCCGCGGCCACCGACCGTGGGCTGCTCGTGCCGAACGTCAAGGACGCCGGCCGCTTCGGCCTCGGCGACCTGGGGCGTGAGATCGCGAAGCTCGTCGAGATCGCACGCCACGGCAAGCCGAGCCCGGCCATCCTCAACGGCGGCACGTTCACGATCTCGAACATCGGTGTCTTCGGCGTCGATTCGGGCACGCCGATCATCAAGCCCGGTGAGAGCGGCATCCTCGCCATCGGCACGGTGCGTCCGATGCCGTGGGTCGTCGAGAACGAGCGCGGCGAGCAGGAGATGGTGATCCGCCAGATCGCGCAGCTGTCCTTGAGCTTCGACCACCGCATCATCGACGGCGACGTCGGTTCGCGGTATCTGTCGACCGTCGGCCAGATCCTCGAGAACCCCGCGAAGGCGATGCTCTGGGGCTGATTTCGCTCCCTCGTTCGGCCGGCTGAGTCACGCGTGCCACCTGCGTCAGTCCTGACGGACTCGCGTGGCACGAAGTGACTCAGCTGCGCCCTGAGCGTCCTCGGTGCGTGAGTCGTGGAGGGTGTGCAGATCGGCCGCGAGGCGCGCGTAGGCGTGAC
Source organism: Dermacoccus sp. CCH2-D9 (assembly GCF_001556795.1). NCBI lineage: Bacteria > Bacillati > Actinomycetota > Actinomycetes > Micrococcales > Dermacoccaceae > Dermacoccus > Dermacoccus sp. CCH2-D9. The sequence goes on along the minus strand of NZ_LSJT01000041.1, from coordinate 76,429 downwards.
GCTTGGCCCACTCGGCCTTCTTGCGCTCCGAGCGTCTGCGGTTGCGATTCGCGGTGACGCCCCAGAACGCGGCCGCGACGATGGGTACCCACACCTTCGGGTGCTCGAGCAACCATGCGAGCCAGCCCGGTGGGGTCCACGACGGCAGCCTGGGCCACGGGATCGACGGCAGGTCGACCGAGGGCCACGAGACGCTCGGCCATGGGATCTCGGGCCAGTCGATGTCCGGCACGAGTGATGCCATCCACGCGATGATCGGGCCGAAGATCCACGCGAGCAATCGCGCGACGAGGGGACCGAGGACGAGCACGCTGACCGCCCATCCACTCTTGCCGAGCCCGCCGAGGATCGGGTAAAGCACCCGCTTGAGCGGCGACGAATCCATCGCGGCGTACCGGTGTGCCGCCATCGAACCCACCGGCGCATCGAAGGCGGTGACCCCGCCGTCGTCGCGCAGCTGGACGTCCATGACGTACCCGCGCACCGGGTTGACGCTCACCTCGACGCGCGGCTTCTCCGTCGCCTGGGTGTGCTCGGTGAAGTGCCCGTCGGGTGTGGAACGCATGAGGCGGATCTTGACGTTGCCGATGCTGCGGCGGCGGGCGAACACCACCCCGTCACGCATGAGCACGAGCCCTGGGCGCGCCCACTCATCGTCGAGGCCGAGGTGGGTGCGCAGCTTCTCGTTTCGCCCCGGCGAGAGGGGCAGACGCTCGCCTGCCCGGCGGCGGGTGCTGCCGCGGGCGCGACTGGCACCGGCCGGCGTGATGACCGGCGTGATGACCGGCGCACCCGTCGAAGATTCTTTGACCCCGTGCCCCTCGTCGCCCACCGGCGACGCGCCCGTGCCGTCATCGTCGCGGCCGGGATCCGGTGCGCCGGGTGTGAATCCCGGGTCGACGGTACGGAGTTCGTCAGCCGACCCGGCGTAGGCCTCCAACGTTCCGCGTTCGGGGTGATCGAGCTGCCAGTGCTCCATGCCTGTCCCTCCCTCGGCCCGTCGTGCGGCGCCGACCATGAACCGCCCATTCAAACATCGGGTGCGCCGAAGACGAGTGATGCCCACCCCGAACAGGTCGGGGTGGGCATCACTCAGCGTGCGTCGCGAGCAGCCGTCACTCGTCGTGGGACGCGTGACGAGCGACCGAGTGATCGACCTGCTCGCCGTGCTTGCGCGCTTCGACGCGCGCGATGGCGGCGGCGACGGCGTCGCTCACGTCATCGTGCGTCTCGTCGGCGGGCGTCGAACCTGCGTCCACGCCACCGTCGGCTGCGGTGTCGGCGCGACGTGCCGCGCCACCGTCAGCGGCGAGCGCGGCGTTCGACTTGTCCTGCGCCGCGGCCGCGGCCGCGGCCATCGCCGATTGCTTGCGCAACTCGATCTTCGGCAGGAACAGCAGGGTGATGAAACCGAGCAGTGCGATGCCTGAGGCGAGCAGGAACACGTGGTCCATCGACTGCGCGAAGCCTGCCTCGAACGGGTGAGCAACAGCCTTCGGCAGGCGAGCGATGACGGAGGAGTCCTCGCTCACGTTGTTCAGGGCGCCGCCGCCGGACTTCGGGTTCGCCAGGCTCTGCAGGATGCCGTAGGCGTGCTCGTCCTTCATGAGCTCCTTGTCGGCGAGACCGCTCTTGAGGGCCTGCTGGAACGCGGGCGTCTTCGCCTCGTCGGTGAGGTTCGTCTTGATGTTGCCGCCCACCGTCGAGAACAGCATCGACAAGAAGATGGCGACGCCGACGGTTCCACCGATCTGACGGAAGAACGTGGCGGACGAGGTGGCCATGCCGATCTCGCGGGGGCTGACGGCGTTCTGCACGATGAGCGTCAGCGCCTGCATGCAGTTGCCGAGGCCGATGCCGACGATGGCCATGAACACCATGACCTGCCACAGCGGCGTGTCGGCGCTGATCGTGTGCAGCAGGAACATGCCGACGGTGACGATGGCGGTGCCGATGATCGGGAACTCGCGCACGCGACCCGTACGAGCCGTCAACTGGCCGGCTGTGATGGAGGCCGTCATCATGCCGGCGACGAGCGGCAGCATCATGAGGCCCGACTTCATCGGGGAGGCGTTGTGCACGATCTGCATGTAGAGCGGCAGCATCATCATGGCGCCGAACATCGCCATGCCGATGATGACGGAGGCGACGACGGTGACCGTCACGGCACGGTGGCGGAAGATGCGCAGCGGGATGAGGGCCTCGTCCTTCATCTTCGCCTCGGCGAGGACGAAACCGATGAGGCCGAGGATGCCGATGGCGAAGCAGGCGATCGACTTGCCCGAACCCCAGCCCCACGTGCGTCCCTGCTCGGCGACGGTCAGCAGCGGCACGAGGCCCACGGTGAGCGCGACGGCGCCCCAGTAGTCGATGCGGTGGTCCTGACGCGTGTGCTCGAGGTGCAGGGTGCGGGCGACGACGAGGAAGGCGACGATGCCGATCGGCACGTTGATGAGGAAGACCCAGCGCCAGCCGGTGAGACCGAGGATGTGGCCCTGCTCGGCGAAGAAGCCACCGATGACGGGGCCGAGGACGGAGCTCGTCGCGAAGACGGCGAGGAAGTAACCCTGGTACTTGGCGCGTTCGCGCGGCGGCAGGATGTCACCGATGATCGCGAGGGCCAGCGACATGAGGCCACCGGCGCCGATGCCCTGGATGGCGCGGAACGCGGCAAGCATGTACATGCTGTTCGCGAATGAGCATGCGAGCGAGCCGATGACGAAGATGACGATCGCGAACAGGTAGAACCCGCGGCGGCCAAAGATGTCGGAGAGCTTGCCGTACAGCGGGGTCGCGATGGTCGAGGTGATGAGGTAGGCCGTCGTCACCCAGGCCTGCGCGGAGAGGCCGTGCAGGTCGTCACCGATGGTGCGGATGGCGGTGGAGACGATCGTCTGGTCGAGTGCGGCCAAGAACATGCCCATCATGAGACCCGCGAGGATCGTCATGATCTGGCCGTGCGAGAGCTCTGCCGAGCTCGATTGCTGCGCGGGTGGCGCAGCGGTCTGTGCAGACAAGAGGGTGCCTTTCGACGTTCAGGCTGGGGGACGAAGGGGAGTGGGTTGCCCGGCGCGGGGCGTGCAGCCGCCCTGGTAGGCATCGAGCGATGCGGTGAACTTGAGCAGCAGGTGCTGGAACTCGCGGGCTTCCGCGGTGCTCCAGTCGGTGAGCAGGTTCTGCATCCACGCGGCGCGATCCTCGCGCAGTGTGCTGACGAGTTCGCGCGCGTCGGGCGTCAGGGTGACGAGTTGCGCGCGTCCGTCCTGCGGATCGCAGATCTTGGTGACGAGGCCGCCGTCGGTGAGTGCGCTCACCTGGCGACTGACCGTCGAAACGTCGGAGTGGACGATGTCGGCGAGGGCCGAGACGCGCAGCGGCTCCGCCTCGAGGGCGTAGAGCAGGGGCAGCGCGCCGTGGTCGGCGTGCGGGTGGGGTCGTGGCAACTTGCGCTTGTGCGCGCTCATCGCCTTCGCGGCCCCGACGAAGGATGTCGCGATGTCGCGTGCGACGGGGAGGTCGACGGTCACTTCGGTTCCTTGAGGGGAGGGAATGCCCAAGAATGCTTGGGCTGCACAACTATATGTTTGGTTGTGCCATGCAAGCAAATTCAATGGGGTGGGGTCGATTGGATGGACGGATGGGTCGCCGGGCCGGGCGGGCCCTGTCGGGCATGACGACGCTGGACGTCAGGGGATCGGGTGGCGCGAGGGGTTGTCACCGGGCCCACGTAGGCTGGGAGCATGAGTTCGAGCGCCACGAAAACCACCCCGTCTGCCCCCACAGGGCCGCTCGGTGGCGGGCGTCTGCTCGCGGCTGCGATGGCGCTCGCGGTCGCCGTCGCAGCCGGCGCCGTCGTGTTCACCGGAGCGAGCAAGCCGCAGCAGCTGCTCGACGCCGGCGCGATCGTGCGCTGGGGCATTGCTCTGTTCAAGCCCGCGGCGGACGTCGCGATGGCGGCGACCATCGGTTTCACCGGGCTCGGTGCGTTTCTCGTCGCCGAGGGCCACAAGACGATGCGGGTCGCGCGCATCGGGCGCTGGGCCTCGATCAGCGCAGCCCTGTGGTTCGGCGCGACCCTCGTCGTCAGCTACCTCAGCTACGGCGACCTGGCCGGCATCCCCGTCGGTTCGCGCGGGTACACGGGTCAGTGGTGGAGCAACACGTGGCAGCTGGAGATCCTGCGCAACCCGATGCTGACGGCGACCGCGGCGCTCGTCATCGCGGTGGTCTGCTGGTGGCACTCCTCGCGCACGAGCCTGGCATGGATGACGGCACTCGGTCTGCTCGCGCTGTGGCCGATCGCGTTGAGCGGCCACGCCGCCGGTTCGAGCGATCACGAGACGGCTGTCGACTCGCTCATAATGCACCTCGTCCCCGTGACGCTCTGGGTGGGCGGCATCATCGCCCTCGGCGTCATGTGGGGCCGCCTCGGCAAGGCCGCGGCGGCGTCGGTGCGGCGCTACTCGAGCGTCGCGACGTGGTGCGTCGGCTTCGTCGCTTTCTCCGGCGTGCTCGCCTCGACGCTGCGCGTACCCGACCTCAGCCAGTACGTGACGACGCGCTACGGCCTCGTCATCGTCGCGAAGGCACTGTGCCTCGTCGTGCTCGGCGCGCTCGGGCTCATGCAGCGACGCCGTGTCGTCGCCGTCCTCGAACGTGATGCGAGCGACCGGCCCAGCAAGGCGCTGTTCGCCCGGCTCGCCCTCGTCGAGGCGCTCGTCATGGGCGCGACGATGGGCCTCGCTGCGGCGCTCGCGCGCTCCGCGCCGCCGTCAGGGCAGGTCGTCGAGAGCGCCGACCCGGTCGTCGCGCTCACCGGATACCCGGCGCCGCCCGCTCTGACGCCTGCGAACTTCTTCTCGCAGTGGCGCATCGAGTGGCTGATGACGACGTTCGCCGTCATCGCCATCGTCCAGTACGTGCGCTGGGCTGTGCGCCTGCACCGCCGCGGCGACCACTGGCCGATCCACCGCACGATCCTGTGGGTGCTCGCTTGGCTCGTGTTCATCGTGACGATCGACAGCGGCGCCGGGGTCTACGGGCGCGTCATGATGAGCGTCCACATGGCCGGACACATGGCCATCTCGATGACGGTGCCGATCCTGCTCGTCATGGCCGCGCCCGTCACCCTCATGCTGCGGGCATGGCCCAAGCGCTCCGACGGCACACGCGGACCGCGCGAGGTGCTGCTGTCGGTCGTGCACAGCCGTTACCTCAACGTCGTCGCCAACCCTGCTGTCAGCTCGGCCCTGTTCTTCGTCAGCCTCATCGTCTTCTACTACACGCCGTTCTTCGAGCTGGCGCTGCGCACGCACACCGGTCACATCCTCATGAACATCCACTTCCTCGTCAGTGGCTACCTGTTCGCGTGGGCCCTGATCGGCATCGACCCCGGCCCCAAGAAGTGGCCGGCGCCGCTGCGGCTGCTCGTGCTGCTCATCACGATCACGTTCCACGCATTCTTCGGTGTCGCGATGATGACGGGTAGCACGTTGCTCGCGCCCTCGTTCTTCACCGCCCTGCACTACGTCTCGGATCCGCTGCGCGACCAGCAGGCCGCCGGAACGATCACGTGGGGCTCCGGTGAGGGCCCGACATTCTTGCTCGCCATGGTCGTCGCCGCGCAGTGGTACCGGTCCGACCGCATCGAGGGTCAGCGCGCGGAGCGTCGTGCCGAACGCGACGGTGACGCTGAGCTCAAGGCCTACAACGCCTACCTCGCCTCGCGGGGTGGTCAGGGTGGTCAGGCTGCGTCCCCCGGTCAGGCGGAGGGTGAAGAACCGGCCCGTCAGATGTCGTCGAGCACGACGGAAGCATCGTCGTCGACTACGGTCGAGGGTGAGCACGACGAACGTCCCGAGCAGCCCTCCGGGCGCGCCGAATCCGGCCGCGTCACCGTCGGGGGCATCGACAAGGAGTAGCCATGCGCGTCGCCGTCATCCAGCTTGCCTACACCGATTCGGAGCCGATGGGGGCGCGCATCGAACGCGTCGCGTCGCTCGTCGAGTCGCAGAAGGGCGCCGACCTCGTCGTGCTGCCGGAACTGTGGAGCGCCGGAGGTTTCGACTACCCGGCGTGGAACGAGAAGGCGCAGAGCGTCGAAGGGACCGTCGCGCGGGCGTTGTCAGAGGCCGCGGCGAACGTCGGCGCATTCGTTCACGCCGGCTCGATCATCGAGAAGCCCGGCGAGAAGGGCCCCGAGGGGCGCGGGCTGTGGAACACCTCGCTGATGTTCGACCGTGACGGCGACCTCGTCGGCACCTACCGCAAGATCCACCGATTTGGCTTCGGCAACGGCGAACCCAAACTGCTAGAAGCCGGCGAGGAGGTCATCGTCCTCGACCTGGCGCTGGGTGACAGGGCCGGTGGCGCCATGGCCGCCGAAGTCGCAGCCGACGACGGCGCCGTCTGCGACCCGGCGAACCCCGAGGCCTGCGTCGAGGCGTCACAGAGCGAATGGGCGATGGGCGCCGAACTGGCGGGGGTCAACCTCGACGGCGACATGAGCACCTCCAGCGAGGTGGACGATGCCCCCGCCGCGAGTGTCGCCGACGATGCGAGGGGTGGTGCGGCTGCGCCCGACGGCCACGTCAAGGTTGGTCTGTCGACGTGCTACGACCTGCGTTTTCCCGAGTTGTACCGCAAGCAGGTCGACGCGGGCGCCCAGGTGTTCGTCATCCCTGCCGCTTGGCCGGCTGCGCGCATCGCGGCGTGGCGCACGCTGCTGCAGGCTCGCGCCATCGAGAACCAGGTGTTCGTCATCGCCTGCAACACCGCCGGCACGCACGCCGGTACGGAGATGGGCGGCAACTCGGCCATCGTCTCGCCGACCGGTGAGGTGCTCGCCGAAGCCGGGCGCGGCGAACGCACCATCACCCTCGACATCGACCTCGACGACGTCGCCGCGACCCGCGAGGCCTTCCCCGTCCTGAGCGACCGTCGCCTCTGACCGCCGCCCCGGATGTTGCGTCATGAACGCGCGCCACACCGTGCGTTCATGACACAACATCCGGCTGCCCACAGGGCCTCAGCGCGCGCCACCCCGATCCGGGCACCCTCGGAGGGTGACTTCAGCGCAGACGACCCACGCCGACGCCCACGCCTGTGAACTGGCGTCCGCGACGTTCGGGGTGGTCTCGCGGGGGGCAACTGCGTCAGCTGGGCATCACGCGTCATCAGATCCGGACGCACGTGGTCGCGGGGCGATTCCGCATGCTCGGGACACAGGCGGTGCACGTGCTCACAGCTGGGTGGTGAGACGAACGATCACCCATCTTGGCCGCCGTGCTCAACGCCGGCAATTCCGCCTGGGCTGACGGCGAGAGGCGGTGATGCTGGCAGGCCTGCGCGGTTGGCGTCATGGCTGCGCAGTGATCGTGCGGCGGCGACCGTCCTCAGCATGGTGGCGCAACGACGAATGGCGCGGCCCGAGGCGATGATGCACGCCCTGCGGCTGCTGCCCAAGCTCAAGCGTCAGGTGTTGATCGGCGACGTGCTCGGCGACGTGAGTCAGCCTTGGCCGGTGCAGCCGCTGATCTTGCGTCGTGAACGCGCGGTATTGCATGCGTTCGTGACGCAAGATCGGGCGCGTAGGGTAGCGGTCATGAAACTTCGGGCGCCGGAACTGACGGGGCGGGGCTGGCTCAACACCGGCGGCGCCGACATCACGCTGACGAGCCTGCGCGGCAAGGTCGTCGTCCTCGACTTCTGGACGTTCTGCTGCATCAACTGTCTCCACGTGCTCGATGAATTGCGCCCGCTCGAAGAGAAATACGGCGACCAGCTCGTCCTCATCGGCGTGCACTCGCCGAAGTTCGAGCACGAGGCCGATCGCGATGCCCTCGAAGCCGCCGTCGAGCGGTACGCGGTGCACCACCCCGTCCTCGACGACCCCGACCTCACGACGTGGCAGGCGTACGCGGCGCGCGCGTGGCCGACGCTCGTCGTCCTCGACCCGGAGGGCTACATCGTCGCGTCGATGTCCGGTGAAGGACACGCGCACGGATTGAGCGTGCTCATCGACGACCTCATCGCCGAGCACACGACCAAGGGGACGCTGCGTCGCGGTGACGGTCCGTACGTCGCGCCGCCTGCCCCCGAGACGTTGCTGCGTTTCCCGGGAAAGGTCATCACCGCGCCGGCGCGCCCGGTGCAGGCGCAGCCCACGGGCCGTCAGAGCGCGGACGACGCCGCCTCTTCCGCGGGTGCCGGGGAGCACCTGACGAGCGGGGGTTTCTTCGTCAGCGACACCGCGCACCACCAGGTCGTGCACCTCGCCGAGGACGGCGAGACGGAGCTCGCGCGCTACGGCGGCCCGGGGGTGTTCAACGAACCACAGGGGCTGTTGCTCCTTCCCGAAGAGGCTCGCGCACGCACCGGCGACGACCTGCTCGTCGCGGACAGCGTCAACCACGAGATCAAGGCGATTCGGTTGAGTGACGGGCGGATTCGCACCGTCGCGGGCACAGGCGAGCAGCTGCGCGAACGTGACGGCGGCGGCCCGGCGCTGCGTCAGGCGCTGTCGACGCCGTGGGATCTCGCGTGGTGGCACGACCGCGTCATCATCGCGATGGCGGGCACGCACCAGCTGTGGGCGCTGCATCTGGGCGAGAGCCCCGAGCTCAACACCGTCGCCGTGCTCGCAGGCACGAGCAACGAGGGGATCCGCGACGGCGCCGCCCACGACGCCTGGTTCGCGCAGCCCAGCGGTCTCGCGACGAGCGCGGACGGCTCACACGTCTGGGTCGCCGACTCCGAGACGAGTGCCTTGCGCAGCCTCAGCGTGAGCGACGAGGGTTTCGAGGTGACCACCCACGTCGGGCAAGGGTTGTTCGACTTCGGCCACGTCGACGGCGCGGCTGACGCGGCGCTGCTGCAGCATCCCCTCGGTGTCACGGAACTACCCGACGGATCCGTCGCCGTCGCCGACACGTACAACGGCGCGATTCGGCGCTTCGACCCGTCGAGCGGCGAGGTGACGACGCTCGCCACGGGCCTGGCCGAACCGAGCGACGTCATCGTCGTCCCGGGGGAGGTGGACGCTGATGCACACCTGCTCGTCGTCGAGTCGAACGCCCATCGTCTGACGCCGGTGGCGCTGACCGCCGAAGCGCAACGCATCGAGGGCGATGCGCAGCAGACGCAGCGCCCGCCGAGCGAGATCGCCTCGGGCGCAGTGGAACTCGTCGTCACGTTCACGCCGCCGGCGGGGCAGAAACTCGACCACCGTTACGGCGACCCGACGATGCTGCAGGTGAGCAGCTCTCCCGAGGCGTTCCTACGCGACGGAGCGGGCAAGCAGCAGGGGCTCACGCGCACGCTGACGATCGACGAGAGCGTCGGCTCGGCCATCCTGCACGTCAGCGTCCGCGCAGCCGCCTGCGACGGCGACCCCGACACCGGCGAGGTGCCCGAGCACGCCGCCTGCCATCTTTACCAACAGGATTGGGGCATCCCCCTCGTCATCACCGGCGACGGCCCCCGCACGCTGACGCTCGACCTGCGCGGCGTCTGACGATCACGTCTGCTCTTGCCGGCCCCGGGGAGCTGCAACTCGGCGATGCGGGGTTGCCGCTCTCAGGCAGTGCGCCCGCGTGGGCGGTGTTAAGCACGTCGAGTGATCGATGCTCCGCCGACGTGACGTCGGCACCCCTTCGAAGCGTGCCCCCCCGGGCATCAGACCAGCGGAGCGTAGAAGTACGTCTGGCGGTAGGCGATGCGATCGCCGGCGCCGAAGCGGAAGAAGTCGGCGAACTCGAGGTGCGCGTCGCTGCCGTCCTTGAGCACCCCGTTGAACTCGCCGCGCACGAACGCCTCGTCGCCGTCGATGAGCAGTGACGTGACGCTGTGGCGCCCCGATTCGATGACGCGATCGCCCGAGTAGAACGCCCGCAGCGCCTCGCGGCCGGCCATGGGTTCGTATCCGGGGCGGCAGTAGGTGGCGTCGTCGGTGAAGATGTCGAGCACGCCCTCGACGTCGCCGGCGTCGACGACCTCGTAGTAGCGGCGGATGTGAGCGTCGCGGGATTCGCGCTGCATTCGGGTGTCCTCTCGTCACGTGGGTGTGGCGGCCGAGCATCGTCCGTCCGTCGCCACCGCCATGCGGTCGGCCCGAGCCGACCGCATGCCGTGTATCGCTGTCCGACCTCAACCTAGTGCGCGAGTCTCACCGCGGCTAGGCTGCCGCGATGACAGAAGCATCGCTGCCCAATGCGTCGGTGGCACCCGCGACGGGGACGTCGGTCGCCGCACGCCTCGACCGGCTCCCGATCACACGCAAGCATCTGCTCGCCACGGGCGTCATCGGCCTCGGGTTGTTCTTCGACGCGTACGAGAATTTTCTCGCCTCGACGATCGCCGCGGTGCTGAAGGAAGACTTCGCGCTGAAGGGCGACGTGCTCAAGTGGGTGCTCGCGTCGGCGTTCATCGGGCAGTTCATCGGGGCGCTGTTCATGGGGCGCCTCGCCGACCGCATCGGGCGGCGCAAGGCGTTCATGGTCAACCTCGCGCTCTACTCGGCGTTCTCGCTCGCGGGCGCGTTCAGCCCGAACGCGGCGTGGCTCGTCATCACGCGGTTCTTCGCGGGCATCGGCATCGGCGGCGAGTACGCGCTCGGCGACTCCTACCTGTCCGACATCCTGCCGAAGAACAAGCGCGGGCAGTTCATCTCGTGGGCGTACACGATCAGCTTCCTCGGGGTGCCGACGGTCGGCTTCCTCGCGCGCTGGCTCGTGCCGATGACGCCGTTCGGCATCGACGGGTGGCGCTGGCTGTTCGTCTTCGGCGCGATCGGCTCGATCGTCGTGTGGGCCGTGCGTACCGGGTTGCCCGAGTCGCCACGCTGGCTCGAGGCGCAGGGCCGTCACGACGAGGCCGACGCGATCACCCGCGAGTTCGAGGACGCCGCGCGCGCCGAGGGCCACACCCTCGCCGAGCCGGACGCGTCGCTCACGCCCGTCGCGTCCCGTCAGGTCTCGATGGCGTCGCTGTTCAAGGCGCCGTACACGAAGCGCACGATCATGTTGTGGCTGCTGTCGGCCCTCGAGGTGTTCGGCTACTACGGCTTCGGGACAGTGGCGCCGCTCGTCCTCGTCGCGAAGGGCTACAGCGTCACGAGCTCGCTGCTGTTCGTCGCGCTCAGCTACCTCGGCTACCCGCTCGGGTCGCTGCTGGCCGTGCCGATCGTCGAGCGCATCGAGCGCAAGTACCTCGTCATGGCGACGGCGACGCTCATGGCGATCTTCGGCCTGTGGTTCGGATTCGCGTCGTCGACGGCTCAGATCATCGCCGCCGGCTTCCTGTACTCGTGCGCGTCGAACCTGTTCTCGAACGCGTACCACGTGTATCTCGCCGATTCGTACCCGACGGCGATCCGTGGCACGGCTGCCGGCGCGGCGTACTCGTTGAGCAAGCTCGTCACGGCGTTCTTGCCGTTCATCCTGCTGCCGGTGCTCGAAGACCACGGCAGTACACCGGTATTCGTCATCGTTGCCGTCGCGATGGGCTTGCTCGTCGTGACGGTGGGGGCGCTCGGTCACCGCAGCACGGGGCGTAGCGCGGACGCGGTGTGACGGATGCCCGAGGCGTCGCGGAACCACCACCGAGGCACCACCTGGATCCGTCGCCCGAACCCGACGACAATGGGCCCATGACTCGCACGCTGCACGTCCTCAACGGCCCGAACCTCAACCTGCTCGGTGAGCGCGAACCGTCGATCTACGGCGCCGACACCCTCGCTGACGTCGAGACGCTCGCCGCGCGGGTCGGTGACGAGCGGGGGTTCGGCGTCGAGTGCTTCCAGAGCAACCACGAGGGGGCGCTCGTCGACGAGATCCAGCGCATCCGTCACGACAGCGCGGGCGTCGTCATCAACGCGGGGGCGTACACGCACACGAGTGTCGCCATCCGGGATGCTCTCGCGAGTGTCGAGGCGCCGTTCGTCGAGGTGCACATCTCGAACGTCCATGCGCGCGAGGCGTTTCGGCACCACTCGTACTTGAGCGACAAGGCGGTGGCCGTCATCGTCGGGTGTGGTGTCCAGGGCTACGAGTTCGCGCTACGTCGCCTGGCTGCGCTCGCCGCGACCCGCTGACCCATCTGCGATTCCTGTCCACATCTGCCATTTTCTCCACATTCGTCGGGCGTGGTGATCGGTACCGCCGCACGGCTGACTCGGGCGGACGCGTCGCCCGACGCACAGGACCAAGGTCGCGGGCGGGTTGTCACCGCTCTCGCCTAGGGTGGAAACCATGACGCGCAGTGTCTTCGTCACCTCAGCCGAAGGTGAAACCGGCAAGTCCACCGTGGCCTACGGGCTGCTCGACCTCCTCTCGCGCCAGGCCGGGCGCATCGCGATCTTCCGGCCCGTCGCCACCAGCACCCGCGACAAGGTCGTCGACCTGCTGCTGTCGCACCCGGCCGTCGACCAGGCCTACGAGGACGCGCTCGGCGTCACCTACGACCAGATGCACGATGACGAGTCGGGCTCGCTCGCAACGATCCTGGCCCGTTTTGACGAGGTGTCCGCCGACGCCGATCTCGTCATGGTGCTCGGCAGCGACTTCGCGGACGTCTCGACCGGCCGCGAAGCCGAGATCAACGCCATGGTCGCCGCGAACCTCGGCGCGCCCGTCGTCCTCGTCGTCCACGGGCGCGAGCGCACCCCCGAGCAGATCGCGCAGGTCGCCGTCATGGGTTGCGAGCAGTTGCGCGCGAGGCACGCAACGCCCGTCGCGATCGTCGTCAACCGCGCCACGAGCGGTGACGTCACCGGCATCCGCCTCGCACTGACGAAGGACGCCGAGACGGCGTCCGTGCCCGTCGCCGGCGTCATTCCCGAGGTTCCGTTGCTCGTCGCACCCACCGTCGCGGCGCTCGCAGAAGCCGCCGGCGCCGAGCTGTGGCGCGGCAATCCTGAGTGGCTGCAGCGCGAGTCGCGCGGGTTCGTCGTCGCTGCGATGTCACTGCCGAACGTGCTGACGCGCCTCGTCGAGGACGTCACCGTCATCGCCCCCGGCGACCGCTACGACATCCTGCCCGGGCTCGTCCTCGCGCATCAGTCCGGCACGTTCCCCGGGCTCGCCGCCATCGTCCTGACGGGCGGTTATCGCCCGCCGGAGAGCGTGCAGCAGCTGCTCGACGGCACGAAGCTCGACGTGCCGATCCTCGTGACAGATTCGGGCACCTTCGAGACGACGGCAGCCCTGGCGCGCACGCGCAGCGCCCTCAGCTCCGGCAGTGTCGTGAAGAAGCAGACGGCGCTGCGTGCGTTCGGCGAAGCCATCGACGCCGACGGCCTTCTCGCCGCCATCGACATCGACGAGGCGGCCGCCGTCACGCCGCTGATGTTCGGCCACCGTCTGCTCGATCGCGCGCGCAGTGCCCGCAAGCACATCGTCCTGCCCGAGGGTGACGATCTGCGCATCCTCAAGGCCGCGGACGAGGTGCTGCGTGGTGGCATCGCGCAACTGACGATCCTCGGTGACGAGACGCAGATCAAGGCGCTCGCGAGCAGCAACGGCCTCGACATCTCGTCCGCCTCGATCGTCTCCCCGCACGACGAGGAGCTCGTCGAGAAGTTCGCCGCCGAGTACGCCGAGATCCGCAAGAAGAAGGGCGTGACGATCGAGCTGGCCCGCGAGACGGTGCAGGATGTGTCGTACTTCGGCACGATGATGGTGCACCTCGGGCTCGCCGACGGCATGGTGAGCGGCGCCGCGCACACGACGGCCCACACGATCAAGCCGAGCTTCGAGATCATCAAGACAGCCCCCGACGCGGACATCGTCAGCTCCGTGTTCCTCATGGCGCTCGCCGATCAGGTGCTCGTCTACGGTGACTGCGCCGTCAACCCCGACCCGAACGCCGAGCAACTCGCCGACATCGCGATCAGTTCGGCGAAGACGGCGTCGGCGTTCGGCATCGAGCCGCGCGTCGCGATGCTGTCGTACTCGACGGGCACCTCCGGCAGCGGCGCCGACGTCGAGAAGGTGCGGGCCGCAACCGAACTCGTGCACGAGCGCGCGCCGGAACTCGCCGTCGACGGGCCGATCCAGTACGACGCGGCCGTCGAACCGAGCGTCGCGAAGTCGAAGATGCCCGACTCGCCCGTCGCAGGGCGCGCGACGGTGTTGATCTTCCCCGACCTCAACACCGGCAACAACACGTACAAGGCCGTGCAGCGCTCGGCGGGTGCCGTCGCCATGGGCCCGGTGCTGCAGGGGCTCAACAAGCCCGTCAACGACCTGTCGCGCGGCGCGCTCGTCGAGGACATCGTCAACACCATCGCCATCACGGCCGTGCAGGCGCAGGAGGAGAAGGCATGAACGACGTGGCGCAGGCGCCGAGCAGCGAGCGGGACGGCGGGGCCGGCAACGTCCTCGTCATCAACGCGGGGTCGAGTTCGCTCAAGTACCAGATCGTCGACCCGGTGACGGGCGAGTTCGTCGTCAAGGGCCTCGCCGAGCGGGTCGGCGACTCGGGCGGCACGATCACGCACGAGTACCGCGGCGAGAAGACGACGCACGACGTCGACATGGCCGACCACGGCGTCGCGCTCGAGGAGATGACGAAGGTCATGGCCGAGACGGGGTTGCCGATCGAGGACGCGGACGTCGTCGTCGTGGGTCACCGCGTCGTGCACGGCGGGCGCAACTTCACGGGCCCCGAGATGATCACCGACTACGTGCTCGACGAGATCAAACGCCTCGGAACCCTCGCGCCGCTGCACAATCCGGCGCATGCGCTCGGCATCGAGGCGGCTCGGCGCATCTTTCCCGACCTGCCGCAGGTCGCCGTGTTCGACACCGGGTTCTTCTCGACGTTGCCCGCCTCCGCGTACACCTACGCGATCGACGCGAAGCTCGCGAAGGAGCACGCCATCCGTCGCTACGGCTTCCACGGCACGTCGCACGAGTACGTCTCGGCGCGGGTCGCACAGTTTCTCGAACGTCCCGTCGAGGGGTTCAAGCAGATCATCTGCCACCTCGGCAACGGCGCGTCGATCTCGGCGATCGACGGGGGCCGCGCCGTCGACACGTCGATGGGCATGACGCCGCTCGAGGGCCTCGTCATGGGCACGCGTGGTGGCGACATGGACCCGGCCGTCGTCCTGCACCTCAACCGTGTCGCGGGGCTCGGCGTCGACGAGATCGACACGCTGCTCAACAAGAAGTCGGGCATCCTCGGGCTGACGGGGTCAGGCGACTTCCGCGACCTCATGCGGCGCGTCGACGACGGTGACGAGACGGCGCAGCTCGCATTCGACGTCTACGTGCACCGGCTCGTCAAGTACATCGGCGCGTACGCGGCGGCGCTCGAGGGCGTCGACGTCATCACGTTCACCGCCGGCGTCGGCGAGAACAACGCCGCCATCCGCGAGGCCGTGTGCCGCCGTCTCGGGTGGCTCGGCGTGACGTTCGACGCAGCCGCCAACAGCGCCGACGATCATGACGCGCGCATCATCTCCGCGGCAGGATCGCCTGTGACCGTGTGCGTCGTCCCGACGAACGAAGAGCTTGCCATCGCGCGTCACGCGGTGGCGGCGATTGACGCCTGACGCGCGCCCCCACTCGTTTCAGTTGCGCACCGAGTGGGTCGCGGTGCGCCCGCGATCTCCCCACATCGTGCGTCTACGAGTCATGTGGGGCGTCGAGGAATCGCTGCGGCCCGGCTCCCTTCGTGAGGGAGCCGGGCCGCAGCGATTCTGGTCGAGACCGGTGAGGTCAGATCAGAAAGCGCTCTCCGGGACGTCCATGAGCGAGCCGTCCTCGGCGATGGTGATGGCCTTCTCCGACGCCATGCGCGGCAGCACGGTGCGCGCGAAGAACTGCGCCGCGGCAACCTTGCCGGTGTAGAAGTCGGTGTCCTTGCCGGCGTCGCCCGCCTCGAGGCGGGCCTGCGCGACGATGGCGGCCCGCAGCAGCAGCCAGCCGATGACGACGTCGCCCGCAGCGAGCAGCAGACGCGTCGACGTCAGGCCGATCTTGTACGCCTCGGCCGGCTTCTCGAGCGAACCCATCGCGGCGCCGAACATGAACTCACCCATGTCCTTGAGGTCCGTCGCGGCCTGCGCGAGCAGACCCGCCTCACGCTTGAGAGCCTCGGGAGCCTGGCCGATCGTCGTCTCGATCTCCTTCTGCAGCATGCCGAGGGCGACACCCTGATCCTTGACGATCTTGCGGAAGAAGAAGTCGAGACCCTGGATGGCCGTCGTGCCTTCGTAGAGCGTGTCGATCTTTGCGTCACGCACGTACTGCTCGAGCGGGTACTCCTTGAGGAAGCCCGACCCGCCGTACGTCTGCAGCGACTCGGTGCCGAGCAGCACCCACGCGCGCTCCGAACCGACGCCCTTGACGATGGGCAGCAGCAGGTCGTTGAGGCGCGCCGCCATCTCGGCGGGGCTGCCCTCCTCGAGCTCGGCGGCCGGGTTGCCCTTCGTCGCCTGGTCGACGACGTCCTGCTGGCACGCGGTGTACATGACGAGCGAACGCAGGCCCTCGGCGTACGCCTTCTGCAGCATGAGGCTGCGGCGAACATCCGGGTGGTGCGTGATCGTGACGCGCGGCGCGTCCTTCTGCGGCGTCGTCATGTCGGCACCCTGGACGCGCTCCTTGGCGTACTCGAGCGCGTTGAGGTAGCCGGTCGACAGCGTCGCGATGGCCTTCGTGCCGACGAACATGCGGGCGTTCTCGATGACCTTGAACATCTGTGCGATGCCGTCGTGGACGTCGCCGAGCAGCGTGCCGACGGCGGGGGCACCGTCACCGAACGTCACCTCGCACGTCGTGGAGACCTTGAGGCCCATCTTGTCCTCGACGTTCGTCACGTATGCGCCGTTGCGCTCGCCGAGCTCACCCGTCTCGAGGTCGACGTGGAACTTCGGGACGATGAACAGGCTGAGGCCCTTCGTGCCGGGGCCGGCGCCCTCAGGGCGGGCGAGGACGAAGTGGACGACGTTGTCGACCATGTCCGACTCGGCCGAGGTGATGAAGCGCTTGACGCCCGTGATGTTCCACGTGCCGTCGTCGTTCTGCGTGGCCTTGGTGCGGCCGGCGCCCACGTCAGAACCGGCGTCGGGCTCGGTCAGCACCATCGTGCAGTGCCAGCCGCCGTCGACGATGTGCTTCGCGAGCTTCTTCTGCTCCTCGGTGCCCATGAAGTACAGCAGCGACGCGAACGCGTAGCTCGCGGAGAACATGTGGACGGCCGGGTTGGCGCCGCAGACGAGTTCGGCGAGCGACCAGCGCACGGACGGCGGCACCTTCATGCCGTCGAGCTCGACGGGGGCGTCGAGCATGCCCCAGCCGGCGTCGATGTACGACTTGTAAGACTTCTTGAACGACTCCGGCATCGTGACCGACTTGGTCTCCGGGTCGTAGACCGGGGGGTTGCGGTCGGAGTCGATGAGGCTCGCCGCGAGGTCACCCTCGGCGAGCTTCGCGACCTGGCCGATGATGTCCTTCGCGACGTCGACGTCGACGTCCTCGTAGATGCCGGTGCCCAGCACGTCCTGACGGTTGAAGACCTCGAAGAGGTTGAACTCAAGGTCGCGAACGTTGCTCTTGTAGTGAGACAAGATGTCCTCCGAGATCGGTAGGGGTGCAGCGCGATGATCCAGACGCTACTCGCCGGTAAGTCTACTCATGAGTACGTGACGATGTGCTGAGTGCTCGGTTTGCCTCGCCGATGGGGAGCCCGGACGATGGAGGCATGACCCCTCGAAGCCCTGACGCACGTGGTGCTGCAGCGAACGCTGACGTGCCCGCGGGCGCGATCCCGAGCGAAGCACGCCGCGACGCGGCCCTCGCACGACTGCGGGCGCGCGGAGAACGCGTCACGCCTGGACGACGCGCCGTCCTCGACGTGTTGAGCCGCGAACCGGGTCACATCGACGCCGACGCCGTCGCGGCGCTCGTCGACGAGGTCGAACCGGGTATCCACCGCGCGACGATCTACCGCTCGCTGCAGGCTCTCGTCGACGCTGACATCGTCACGCACACCCACGTTCCGGGCGGCGCGACGATCTACCACCTGGCGGCCGATGTGGCGCGTGAGGGGGCGAAGGCCGATGTTGGTGCATCGGATGGGGACTCGGGGGAGGGCGCTGCCGCCGGGCACGAGGTCACCAGGCACGAGGCCGCGCCGCACGCCCACGCGCACCTGCAGTGCGACACGTGCGGGCGCTTCGTCGACGTCGACGTGGCCGAGTTCGCGCCACTCGCCGCAAGAATCAAGGAGCTGACGGGGTTCACGCTCGACGCCGGGCACGGCGCGCTGCTCGGCCGGTGTGCGCAGTGCTCGAAGGAGCGACAGCCGACCTCGCGTCCCGGCGAGGCCGAGCGAGAATGACGGAAGGGGCCGGATCCCATCGGATCCGGCCCCTTCCACATGCTTGGAGCGAGTGACGAGAATCGAACTCGCGTATTCAGCTTGGGAAGCTGATGTTCTACCATTGAACTACACTCGCGATCCCCACCACGGCGGGGTTCTTGCCCGTTCGGCGCCCGTCCTGGTGAACGGCCGGCGCGTCGATCAAGCGCCTCGTACTCTAGCGCGTCCGCGCCGTACGTGCATGTCACGACGGACGGTGTGTCGGCCTCTCGCCACCGACGGCGCCGATGAGTGGGAGCGGGGCCGCGGCGGACGCGCGTCGATTACCGTAGCCATGTGCTGCTTTCGGACCGTGACATCAAGAGCCAGATCGATTCCTGCCGGGTCGTGCTCGACCCGTACGAACCGTCGATGATCCAGCCGTCGAGCATCGACGTGCGCCTCGACAAGTTCTTCCGGTTGTTCGACAACCACAAGTACCCCTTCATCGACCCCGCCGCCGAGCAGCCGGAACTGACGCGCCTCGTCGAGGTCGACGCGTCCGAGCCGTTCATCCTGCACCCCGGCGAGTTCGTCCTTGGCTCGACGTACGAGGAGATCACGCTGCCCGATGACGTCGCCGCTCGTGTCGAGGGCAAGTCGTCGCTCGGTCGCCTCGGATTGCTGACGCACGCGACGGCGGGCTTCGTCGACCCCGGTTTCTCCGGCCACGTGACGCTCGAGTTGAGCAACGTCGCGACGCTGCCCATCAAGCTGTGGCCGGGCATGAAGATCGGCCAGCTGTGCTTCTTCCAGCTGACCTCCCCCGCCGAACACCCTTACGGCAGCTCCGAATACGGCTCGCACTACCAGGGCCAGCGTGGCCCCACCGCGAGCCGCAGTTTCTCCTCCTTCCACCGCACCGACGTCTGACGATGGCCGACGAGCGCGACGACGACGTCACGTCGCTGCCGGCGCGCGCGGCCGTCGAGCTCAGCCGTCGTCTCGGCTCCGAGCTCGAGGTCGAGGTCGCCCCGGGGCAAGCAGATTCTCCGCGCGTACCGGACGGTGGAGCCACCCCCGTCGACGAGACCTCCCTCGGTGACAAGGTGGCCGGCCTCGCCGCCGACGCCGCCGATGCGCTGCTGCGCGACGACGAACTCGGTGACGAGGCGCTCGACGGTGTCACCGTCGATGACGACGCCGACGCCATGAGGGCGCCGCAGCGTGCCGCAACGACTCGTCGCAAGTCCGAAGTGCTGGAGTCCACCAACCCGCCGATGCCCATGCCGCACGTGCATCGTCCTGAGGGTGAGGACGACGGGGACGAGCAGGATGACGGCAGGGCGGACGACGACGGCGGGCGAGCCGATGCCGGGGGTGCCGCTCCTGACACACCCGCGCAAGACGGTTCTGGTGTCGTCGACGCCCCCGTGAGCGTCGAGGCGCCGCAGCGTCCGGCGACGACGAAGCGGGGTGGTGCCGCCGTCGTCGCGAGCCCGTTGCTGACGATGCCGCGTGTGCGTCACCCCGAGGCGATCGTGCTGTTCGTCCACGGAGGCGACGTCGAAGGCCACCTGCGGATGCGTCGCGGTGACCCCGCCTACCTGCGCATCGTGCCGTTCGCGCGCGACGTCGAGCGTCGTAGCCACGGCCGAATCGGGGGTGCGACTCTGCGCCTCGCCGTCCGGGGGTGGAACGAGCCGGAGAAGCCGGCCGTCGAGGACACGCGGTGGGCTCTCGGCGAGCTGCGCGATCGCTACCCGGGCGTGCCGATCGCCATCGCCGGTCACTCGATGGGCGGGCGGGTTGCGCTCGACATCGCGAGCAGCGAGGACGTCGCCGCCGTCGTGGCGCTCGCGCCGTGGGCGGCAGAAGCGTACGAGCCCGCGACGTTCCGCACCATCCCGCTGCTCGGCATCCACGGCCGACGCGACACCGTGACCAACCCGGTCGCGACGAAGAAGCTCATCGACGACGTCGCGGCCCTGGGGGGTGACGCCCGATTCGTCTCGATGCCGGGATGGCACGCGATGCTGTGGGCGGCGCGCCGCTGGCACCGTGAGACCTCGCGGTTCCTCATCGACCACCTGCTCGAGGGTGCCGCCCCGGGCGACCGTGCCATCCCGGCAACCGGTGCGGAGGACGTCGAGACGTAGACCGCCGGCGGCGGGGTCGTCGGCCCGGCCACCAGGCCCTGACGCCTCAGCCGCAGCGTCCGGGCGAATATGGACGAAAATCGCGAATGTGGACAAGAATCGCGGATCGGGACGGGGATCGCGGATGGGCGCGGTCATGGGGAGGTCACCCGGTACTGCCCGGCGGGGCCGACGCCGAAGTTCGGCGTCGGTGACGGCTTGTGCGTCGTCTCCGACGTGCACGTCAGCGTCGGCGTGACGGCGTTCTGTGTTGCTTCGACGCCGGGCTCGCGGGAGGCGTCGTACCGGTAGGTGCGTGCCTCGCCCTCGAAGAACGGCGCCGCGCTGGTCTCGAAGTCGACGGCGGCGCTCGGCGGGCCGGGGCGTCCGCGTTCCTGACCCATGACGGCCTCGTAGTTCCACCGGTACTTCTCGTGCGAGTGCGGCTCGATGATGCTCGTCGAACCCTTCGCGGTCACCGCCGACGTCGGGTCGTCGATGACGAGTCGGACGCGTCCGGGGTCGCCGTCACCGGTGGCCCGCCCGTCGATGCGATGGATGAAATCAGCCGAGTTCTCGATGTTGAGCGTACGCACCCCCGCGGGGAGCTTGGCGGCCCCGACCGGCGAACCGTACGTCGTGACGTGGGTGACGTTGAGACCGTCGGAGCGACGGCGCGCGAGGTTCGTCATCACCATGCCGCCCTGCGAGTGACCCACGAGCATGACCGGCTCGCCCTTGCCGAGCACACCCTCACGCTGCATCGCATCGCGCAAGGCATCCCGGACGGCGACTTCGCCACCGCTGACGAGACCCGCCGCGGCGGCAACGTTGCCGGAGCCGTCGAGTGGCGTGCGGGCGTTCCAGGAGAACGTCGCGGTGCCGGGGATCATCGCGATCCAGCGGCCCTGGCCAGTGGCCGGGTCGACGACGCGCTGCACCTGGATGTGGGCGGAGTCGTTGCCGTTCTCGTACAGATCGTCGATGCGTCCCATGCTCTGGCCGACGCTGCGCACCGCGGGTGCGGGCCGGGGCGCATCGGGCCCGCTGACGATCGAGGTGGTGACGGGGTTCGGAGTGCCCAGCGCACGCACGAGGCCGATGTTGATGCCGGCGACATTCTCCTCGTACGAACCCGGCAGTCTCGCGTCGATGATGGCGACGACGTCACCGACGATCATCGCGGTCGTATCGGGCGAGGACGCGTTGCCGGTCCACTGGCGCATTGAGATCTTCGCCAGAGTCACCGTCAGCGAGTACGTCGCGATGGCTGTTTTCATGTGGGCGACGGCGCAGGCCTCGGCGAGCTCGTAGGCGTCGAGCGAGGCGCTCACGAGAGTGCTGAGCAACTGCGCGCGCAGCGCCGTGGCCGTCAGGGTGGCCGCCAGGTCGAGTGACGCCGTGGCGCATGTCGTGGCCGTGCCAGGGGAGAGGGCATCCCCGGTGAACGGCAGGTCCCAGCCGATCGACAGGCTCGTGGTGGAAGCGCTGCTCGCGTCACCGTGCGCCGTCGTCAGCGCGGCGGCGAGGGTGCGCAGATCAGCGAGGTTGGCGTCGACGGCGCTCGGGCCGGCGCTCTTCTTAGCGATGACGGTGCCTGTCACCGACGAACTGGGCGGGTCGACTCTCATGCGGCGTGCTCCCATCCGGCGTCGGGACGCATCTCATCCTGGGCGTCGCCGGCCGCGAGGTAGCCGCTCGGCGCGCCCGATTGCGCATGGAGGCCGACGAGTGCCGCCACGACCTCGGCGCGAACGTCGAACCAGTCGCGTGTTGCGTCGTCGAACCCGACGTCGCACCACTCGCCGCCTCGGCGCGCTGCGATGAGGCAAGGTGTCGCGACCTCGTCCAGACAGCCGATGACGACGAGGTCGGCGTCGGCGTCGGGCGGGGCGTCGACGACGAGCTGTAGCACGGCGCTGACGACGTCCTCGGCGGCGTGGACGCTCGCGCCCCGGGTGCTCGCGAGGCGGAACAACCCGTCAGCGAAGGTGACCTCGAGCAACGACGTGTGTTGCCCGGCACGGGCTCGCACGAGCAGGAACGGCTGCGTCATCGTCATCCCCGCCAGTCGCCGTAGTGGGAGTAGTCGTACGGACCCTCGCTCTCGTCGCGGTGCAGGGCCTTGCCCACCTTCGACAGGCCATCGCGCGCGAGATCGATCGGCGCCATGACGACGTTGGTCACGCTGGCCTGATGCGATTCGACCGATGCGGCGTGCCGGCCGATGTCGGTCGCGAACGACGCCGCGTCGTCACCGCAGGCGTCGAGGTCGCGGGCGAACGAGGTGAGGACGCTGCGGCAATGGTCGGCCGCACCGGACGTCCACTGCGTCGTCGTGATGGTCGTGCGCAGATCCGTGGCGGACTGTGCGAGGTCGCTCGAGAGCAGGTCGGCTCGCCGCTGCTGCGCCCGGATGTCGTCTCCGAGAGTGCTCATGACGGCGACGCTAGGTCCCCGCGTCGCCCCCGCGCAGCCCGGGCACCGCGACCCTGTGGATCAGCCCTCCCGAGAGCCGTCGAAACGGCCCGTGGCCGTCACTGCCTGTGGATGACGAGGCCGCGCCGCCGGTCCGCCTCGTCATCCAGATGCACCCGGGTGCATCTGGACGCACGAGGCGGGGGCGTGAGTAGCGGAACCCTGGCAGGCGAACTCGGATGGACGAACCCCGCTCAACGAACCTCCCTCAACAAACCCCGCCCGAGGCGCCCCATGAAACGACGAACGGGGCGCCCCGTCCCGCTGATCTCTCAGCGGAACGAGGCGCCCCGGGTGTCAACCCTCGTGCCCGTGACGGGCGGGTGCGGCGGCTCAGACGGTCTGCGTCGCGCCCTCGTCGACGGTCTTCGTGTCCTCACCGCGACGCACCGCGGCTAGCAGCATGTTGGCGACGTCGACGACCTCGACCTCTTCGCGCGCGTTGCCGTCGCTCTGCTCGGCCGTGAGGCCGTCCGTCATCATGACGCGGCAGAACGGGCAGCCGATGGCGATGCGGTCGGCGCCGGTGGCGACGGCCTCCTTCGTGCGGTTGAGGTTGATGCGCTCGCCGAGCTTCTCCTCCATCCACATGCGAGCGCCGCCGGCGCCGCAGCAGAAGGACTTCTCGCCGGAGCGTTCCATCTCCTTGTACTCGACGCCGGGCAGCGACGCGATGAGTTCGCGCGGCGGCGCGTAGACCTGGTTGTGACGGCCGAGGTAGCACGGGTCGTGGTACGTG
Source organism: Dermacoccus sp. CCH2-D9 (assembly GCF_001556795.1). Lineage (NCBI taxonomy): Bacteria > Bacillati > Actinomycetota > Actinomycetes > Micrococcales > Dermacoccaceae > Dermacoccus > Dermacoccus sp. CCH2-D9. The sequence goes on along the minus strand of NZ_LSJT01000041.1, from coordinate 52,765 downwards.
ACCGACTTGCCCGTCGACGCAGCGCCCGACTTGTCCTTCGGCTGCTGCGCGAACTCCTCCGGCGCCGCGACGGGCGTCAGCTTGTTCTCGCGCACGAGACGGTTGAGCAGCTGCGTGTGGTGGACGACCTCGTACTCGCCCCCGATCTGCGGGTACTCGTTCTTGATCGTGTTGAAGCAGTGCGCACACGTGACGACGATCTTCTTCGCCTTCGCCTCGTTGAGCGTCGCGACGTTCTGGCCGGCGAGCATCTGGAAGAGGATCTCGTTTCCGGCGCGGCGTGCCGGGTCGCCGGTGCAGCTCTCACCGTCACCGAGGACGGCGAAGTCGACGCCCGCTGTGTGCAGCAGCTCGGCGACGGCGCGCGTCGTCTTCTTCGCACGGTCCTCGTAGGCGCCGGCGCAGCCGACCCAGAACAGCCACTCGACCTCGTCGGCGGATTCGACGTCGGAGCCGATGACCTTGACGTCGAACGGCAGGCCCTTGGCCCACTCGAGGCGAGCCCGCGCCGACATGCCCCACGGGTTCGACTTGTTCTCGAGGTTCTTGAACAGGCCCGCGAGTTCGGTCGGGAACGCGGACTCGATGAGCGTCTGGTAGCGACGCATGTCGACGATGTGGTCGACGTGCTCGATGTCGACGGGGCACTGCTCGACACAGGCGCCACACGTCGTGCACGACCACAGGACGTCCTCGTCGATGATGGCACCGGCCGCGTCACCGTTCGCGGTGGTGCCGGCCGGGTTGTACGCCGTCAGCGGGTTCGCGATGTCGTAGCCGGTCGAGCCGATGAGCGGCGTGCGCAGCAGGTCGACGCCGGAGTGGTCGGCGACCGTCGGCAGGCCCTTCTCGTCGACGGGCCCGGACGCGGCCGCAGCGGCCTGCAGGAACGGCGCCTTCGCGGCGGAGTGGTCGCGCAGCGTCATCATGAGCAGCTTGGGCGACAGCGGCTTCTCGGTGTTCCACGCGGGGCACTGGCTCTGGCAACGACCGCACTCGGTGCAGGTGGAGAAGTCGAGCAGGCCCTTCCACGTGAAGTCCTCGACCTTACCGACACCCAGGACGGTGTCCTCGTCGAGCTCGAGCTTCTCGACGTCCTTGAGCGGCTCGCCGTCGACCATCATGGGCTTCGCGGCGCCGAGGGCCGTGCGGCCGTCCGCGTTGCGCTTGAACCAGATGTTCGGGAACGCGAGGAAGCGGTGCCAGGCGACACCCATCGTCGTGTTGAGCGAGATCGTGATCATCCACGCCATCGAGATGAGGATCTTGATCGCGGCGATGACGACGATGAGCTGCTCGAGGCCGTCCTTGCCGATCGACTCGAACGGCTTGCCGAGGAAGAACGTCATCGGGAAGTGCAGGACGCTCGCGTGGTGGCTGCCGTCGACGCGGCCCAGCGCGTACTCGAGCGCGCGCAGGCTGACGATGCACAGACCGACGCCGAAGATCGTGAACTCGACGTAGTAGGCCTGCCAGAACGACGAACCGAAGAAGCGCGACTTGCGGCCGTCCTTGCCAGCCGAACGGCCCGGGTGGTTCTTGCGGCGGTTCCAGATGAGCCAGCAGATGCCGAGGAAGCCCGTCCACGCCATGAACTCGGTCAGCCACTCCCAGGGAGCGAACGTTCCGATGATCGGCAGCGTGAAGTCGGGGTTGAAGATCTGGCCGTAGGCGGTGACCAGGGTGAAGAACAGGATGCCGAAGCTGATCATCGTGAACCAGTGCGCGACGGCGACGATCGGCAGGCGGGACATGCGCGTGTGTCCGAGGAACTCGCGCAGCAACGTGACGGTTCGCGCACCGGGGTTGTCCGTGCGCTTTTCGGGTGCGCCGACCTTGAACCGCGCCACCATCTGTGCCACGGCGCGCACGAGCAGCGAGACGCCGATGACGGTGATGACGACGCAGATCACTGCGGCGACGATCTGGAGGGCTGACATGGGCCCCAGTCTAGACGGGGCTACCGGCCGGTAACCCGGGGGCGGGGCGATGTCGTGTCCATTTCGAATTAGTCAACGAGCACGTGTGCTATTGCCTGGCCCGTGGGCATAAACGTAGATAACGCAGTGTTGGTAAAGTCATAAGCAGTCATCGCACCGCGTCTGCTCGCCTCCTTGGGGCGAGAGTGGACGCGCCGCCACCGTCGAAAGGCCCCCCTCATGCCCATCCTCGCCAACGTCACCGAGGCCATCGGCAACACGCCGCTCGTGCGCATCAACCGCATCATCGACGCCCGCGACGTCACCGTCGCGGCGAAGCTCGAGTTCAGCAACCCCGCCGCCTCCGTCAAGGACCGCATCGGCAAGGCGATCGTCGAGGCCGCGGAGGCCTCCGGCGAGCTGAAGCCGGCCGGGACGATCGTCGAGGCGACGTCGGGCAACACCGGCATCGCGCTCGCCATGGTCGGCGCCGCCAAGGGCTACGACGTCGTGCTGACGATGCCCGAGTCGATGTCGAAGGAGCGTCGCGCGCTGCTCAAGGGCTTCGGCGCCGAACTCGTCCTCACCCCCGCCGCCGAGGGCATGAAGGGCGCCGTGACGAAGGCCGAGGAGATCGCCGCCGAGCGTGACGGCGCCGTCCTCGCCCGCCAGTTCGCGAACACGGCCAACCCCGAGGTGCACCGCAAGACCACCGCCGAGGAGATCTGGCGCGACACCGACGGCGCCGTCGACATCGTCATCGCCGGCATCGGCACCGGCGGCACGATCACCGGCATCGGCGAGGTGCTCAAGGAGCGCAAGCCCGACGTGAAGATGATCGCTGTCGAGCCCGCCGAGTCGCCGATCCTCAACGGCGGTCAGGCCGGGCCGCACAAGATCCAGGGCATCGGCGCCAACTTCGTGCCCGACATCCTCAACACCGACATCTACGACGAGGTCATCGACATCGACGCCGAGACCTCCGTCGAATGGGCGCGCAAGGCCGCGACGCAGGAGGGGCTGCTCGTCGGCCTGTCGTCCGGCGCCGCACTGGCCGCAGCCTCGCAGGTGGCCTCGCGCCCCGAGAACAAGGGCAAGACGATCGTCGTCATCATCCCCAGCTTCGGTGAGCGCTATCTGTCGACGATCCTGTTCGAGGGCATCGTCGACTGACATCCGTCTCATCGGCCGGGCGCGTGGTGCTGCACCGCGCGCCCCGGCGTTCGGGCACCCCGGGCGGGTGCGCCGATGATGAGCAGAGCTGTTGGGCGAGAGTCGAGTTCGAGGAGATGACGGTGGCGAAGAACCCGTTGACGCGTGCAAGGGCTGCGCTGGAGACGATGAACGAGGACGTCGACGCGGCCCTCGCACGCGACCCCGCCGGGGGTTCGCGGTTGGAGATGGCGCTCGCCTCGCCTGGTCTGCACGCTGTGTGGAGCCACCGGGTCACGCATGCGATGTGGCAGCGCGGCGGCCGCTGGAAGCTGCCGGCGCGTCTCGGATCGCAGGTGACGCGGGCCGTCACCGGCGTCGAGATCCATCCCGGTGCGACGATCGGTCGGCGTTTCTTCATCGATCACGGCATGGGCGTCGTCATCGGGGAGACGAGCGAGATCGGCGACGACTGCATGCTCTACAACGGCGTCAACCTGGGTGGGCGGACGCTCGCGAAGGTCAAGCGTCACCCGACGCTCGGGGACGGCGTGACGGTGGGTGCGGGCGCTCGTATCCTCGGCCCGATCGTCGTGGGCGATGGCGCTCAGGTCGGCGCGAACGCCGTCGTCGTCAAGGACGTGCCCGCGACGGGCGTCGCCGTCGGTGTGCCCGCGAAGGTGCGGGTGCCCGCCGTCGAGCACGACCCGTTCAGCGACCCTGCCGTCTACATCTGATCGTGTGCACTGCCCCCGCGTTGACCTCGATGTTGCCCGGGTTTCTGGGGATCGATTGCCCGAAAGCCGGGCACCATTGTCGGGTGACTGGCGCGCGGCCAGGCATGACGAAGGGGGCCGCTTCACCGATGTGGTGAAACGGCCCCCTTCGTCAGATCAGGCAGTTCAGCCCTTGGCGGCGGCCTTGAGCTTGGAACCGGCCGTCACCTTCGCGGCGTAGCCGGCCGGGATCTCGATCTCGGCGCCCGTCTGCGGGTTGCGGCCCGTGCGGGCGGCGCGCTCGACACGCTCGATCGTGAGCAGGCCGGGGAGCTGGATCTTGTCACCGCGGCCGACGGCCTCGATGATGACGTCGTTGAGGCCGGCGAGGACGGCTGTGGCGTCCTTGACGCTGACGCCGGTGCGCTGGGCGATGGTGCTGGCGAGGTCACTGCGGTTCATGAATCAATCCTGTTCTATCCGACTGGTCGTGGCCGAGACAGCCACCCGAAGGGCTGTGTTAGGCCGCGCTGTCTGCGAATCTACGCGAAATCCCGCGAGATGTCGCGCCTGACGCGGGGTTCGTCGCACGTCGTGCGCCTCGAGCGTCAGGGCGAATCGAGTGGGTGGGGGTCAGGGGAGCTTCTCGCCGCCGGGGCCGAAGCCGCTCGTGTCGGCGTGAAGGTCGCCCTTGGAGTCGCGGTGGATCGTCTCGGGCAGGTCGCTGTCGTCCTTCGCAGCGTGCTTGCCGCCGGACGTCTTCGACGAGACGGCGTCCTTCGCGTCGGCGGCCTTGGAGGTCGTCGCGTCCTTGGCGTCCGACGCCTTGCTCGCGACGCCATGCGCTGCGTCCTTGCTGACGTCAGCGGCCTTCTGGCCGACAGCCGCGGCGACGACGGGCGCCTTGGCCTTGACGGTCTCCGTCGCGGCGGTGACCTTGTCCTGCACGGCAGGGTTGCTCCAGGCCTTGTCGGCCTGCTTCTTGATCTGCTCGTAGCGCTTCTCCCCAGCGCGCGTACCGAGGACGTAGCCGACGACGCCGCCGGCGAGGAAGGAGATCTTGCCCATGATGTGGCTCCATTTCATGTGAACGGACAACTTGCCGTCGAGCCTACCCAATCTGCGTTGGCGCGCCAGTGCCTTACGATGGTTTCTCGTTGCCCGGTTGCCGTGCGACGCCTGGGTTCGGCCCTGCTGGGAGCGTCGATGACGATGCGCTCGAAGGGTCGTTGCGCGTGGTGTTCGCGGTTGGTGCAGCGACGAGGAGGGCTCGCATAGTGGCCGAGTGCACCGGTCTTGAAAACCGGAGTTGGGAAACCAACCGTGGGTTCAAATCCCACGCCCTCCGCAGATGAGTAGGACCCCCGCCGGATCAGCGACGAAGTCGCCCGGCGGGGGTCCTACTCATCTGCGGCATGACAGGCTGGGGATTTGGCAGGAGCGACGCGCGAGTGAGTGATAGCGAGCCTGCGCGGCGCGACGGTTCCCACGACCTCCCTCCTAACGGTGCAGAGCGACCCAACTGCGATTTTCGTCCACATCTGCGATTTTCGTGCACAACGATCGGCCGACTGTTGCTCCTGCACACCGTGGGTGCTTGGGTGGCATGAGGGCCCCATTCGTCGGGGCTGACGGTCGACACCAGGGAGCGCTGAAATGCTCGACGACACCCAGGACACAGGCGCCCGCACCAACACCACGCATCACGCCGGCGCCGGCGCCTACCCGTCCGGCATCCAGGGCGACGGTGTCCACGACAACACCCACCCGCCATACCCGCGCGACGGCGCTCTTGGAACCACTACCCGCGACGCCGGTGCCCGCACGTCAGGCGCCGACGCCGACGTCAGGGCCGCCGGTGGACTCGACCCTGCAGGTGCGATCGTCGCCCAGGCGAACGAGGCGCCCACCGCAGAACGCCCCGTCGAGGGCGTCGTTCAGGTTCTCTCACCCCGCCAGGTTCCGCTCGGCGGGCTGCGTGCCCTCGAGGTGCGACGCACCCTGCCGCACCGCGACCGCTCGTTCGTCGGGGCGTGGTGCTTCGTCGACCACTACGGCCCGGAACGCGGCGTCGGCATGGACGTGCCGCCGCACCCCCACACCGGGCTGCAGACGGTCTCGTGGTTGTTCGAGGGCGCCATCGAACACCATGATTCTGGTGGCGCGCACGCCGTCGTCCGCCCCGGCGAGGTCAACCTCATGACGAGCGGCCACGGCATCGTCCACTCCGAGGTCTCGACGCCCGGCACCGAGACGCTGCACGGCGTCCAGCTCTGGGTGGCACTGCCCGACGTGACCCGCGACGGCGACCGCGCGTTCGAACATCACGCGCCCGAGTGCGTGCCGCTACCGAGCGGTCAGGGTTCGGCGCTCGTCTTCATCGGCGAACTGCGCGGCGTCGCCGATTCGCCGATCGTCACGCACACGCCGCTGCTCGGCGCCGAATTGCGCCTCGACGCGGGCGCGCGTGTCACCCTCGATGTCGACGAGGGGTTCGAGCACGGCATCCTCGTCGACACCGGCACGGTCACCCTCGACGGCGCGCGCCTCGAACGCGGCGACCTCGGCTGCGTCGACGAAGGCCGCGCGACGCTGACGCTCGACGTCGGTGATGAGCCCGCGCGCGTCATCCTGCTCGGCGGCACGCCGTTCGAGGAGGAGATCGTGATGTGGTGGAACTTCATCGGCCGCAGCCACGACGAGATCGTCCTCGCGCGCGACGAATACGAGGCGGGTGCAGAGCGTTTCGGCTCGGTCGAGGGATATGTCGGCGACGTCGAGCGCATCCCCGCGCCGACCATGCCCCCGGTTCGCCTGCGCCCGCGTAACCGTCGCGGGCGCGGCGGAGGGTGACGATGGCTCGCGAACGCGACACACGTCGCATCGCGACGAACCCGCCGACCATATGCCCAGCCCCGCAACGAGGACCGCCCGTCGCACGACTCGCTCAGCCCGACCCCATCGAAGGAGAACGCCGTGTCCGACCTGACGTTGACGAAGAACACCGACGCCAACCGCTACGAGGCGTGGGACGGTGACGCCCTCGCCGGATTCGCCGAATATCAACTCACCGATCAGCGCATCGTGTTCACGCACACCGAGGTCGATCCGAGCTACGAGGGCAAGGGCGTCGGCTCACAGGTCGCGAGGTTCGCGCTCGACGACGTGCGCGCCGACGGCACCCACGACGTGCTGCCACTGTGCCCGTTCATCAAGGGCTGGATCGGGCGTCACCGCGAATACGTCGACCTCGTCCACGGCGCACCCGAGACCACGGCGAAGGACGGACGCATGCCCGCCGAGCCCAAGGGTCCTGACGGCGTGCCCCGCGTCGACAGTCCGGACGCGGCCACCGATCCTCACCGCCCGTCCGAGTCTGACGGCCCTGACGGCGTGCGCCGCGTCGACGTCATCGTCATCGGTGGCGGGCCGACGGGCGAGAACGTCGCTCAGTACGCCCATGACGGTGGGCTGAGCGTCCTGCTGATAGAGGGCGAACTGCTCGGCGGTGAGTGCTCCTATTACGCGTGCATGCCGAGCAAGGCGCTGCTGCGCCCGCTCGACGTCAGGGCGACCAGCGAGCACCTGCCCGGCCTGCGGCCCGCCGAACTCGACGTCGCAGCGCTCCTCGCACGCCGCGACGCGTGGGTCTCGCACTACGACGACACCTCCCAGCTCGACTGGGCGACGGGCGCAGGCCTCGACGTCATGCGCGGCCACGCGCGTCTCATCGGCGAGAAGACGGTGAGCGTGAGCTCGGACGGCGGCGCGAGCACCGTCGTCGAAGCGGACGTCGCCCTCGTGCTGGCGACGGGTTCGGTGCCCGTCGTCCCGCCGATGTTCGCCGACCTGCACGCCTGGGGGTCGCGTGACGCGACGGGCGTCGTCGAGGTGCCTGACCGGCTCGTCATCGTCGGCGGCGGGGTCGTCGCCTGCGAAGCCGCGACGTGGATGCGCGCCCTCGGCAGCAGCGTCACGATGCTCGTGCGCGGTGATGCGCTGCTCACGGACCAGGAACCATTCGCCGGCGCGGCCGTCCTCGACGCGCTGCGTACGGCCGGCGTCGACGTCCGCCTCGCCACCCGAATCACCGACGCCAGCCGCGCCGGCGCCGCCGACACCGGCCTCGGTCGCGTGCACGGCGGGCCAGTGACGCTCACCGTCGAACGAGATGAATCGGGCAGCGAGCGGATCGTCGCCGACGAACTCCTGCTCGCCACCGGCCGTCGCCCGCGCCTCGACGACGTCGGTCTCGACGCGGTCGGCGTCAACGCGGACGACGTGCGCGCCGGGCGCCTGCCGACCTGGCTGCACGCCATCGGTGACGCCGGCGGCGGCGCGCCGCTGACACACATGGGCAAGTACGAGGCGCGCGTGCTCGGCGCCCGACTCGCGGGCGCGCACGAGACGCCGCCGCCGCGTGACGTTCCCGTCCCTCAGGTCGTGTTCACGGACCCGCAGGTCGCGGCGGTCGGCTCGAGCGAGGCTCAGGCGCGCGAAGCGGGGCATGACGTCGTCACCGTCGCGGTGCCGTTCGCGAGCGCCGCGGGTACGGCTCTGCTGCGTGACGACGGTGTGGGGAGCGCCAAGATCGTCGTCGACCGTGCCACCGGGTGCCTGCTCGGCGCGACGTTCGTCGGCCACGAGGCGGCCGAACTCGTCCACGCGGCGACGGTCGCCATCGTCGGCCAGGTGCCGGTCGGCGTCCTTCGGCACGCGGTGCCGAGCTACCCGACGTCGTCGGAGCTCTGGCTGCGCCTGCTCGAGGAGCTGCCGACGAACCTGCGCTGACGCGTGACGACGGGGCGCTCGGGGGCATGACGGAGGCCCCGTCGAGCACGCACAAAGGGACGGTTGCGTCGTACATCACAGGGCAAGAGCTACGCGTTGACGGGCGGCACCGGCGTCGCGGGCTCCGGTACAGCCGGCACGCCGAACGGCGGCTGCAGTGGTCCTGCCAGTTCAACAGCCCAGGTCTGCAACACGTACATCGGCATCTCACTCACGAACTCCTCCGGCACGAGCAGCGCCAACCCGGCCTCCGTGTCGCTCAGTTACCTCGTGACTGTCGACGGCTACGGCACGACAACCGTGACGCTCAACGTCGCGTCCTTCATCAAGGACGGCACCAAATGGGCGGGGTCGGGCGTCACGTTCTGCTGACCATCGGAGCGCCGTGTCGGCTCACAACGCCTCCCCACCCAAGGATGGTGTGTCATGAACGCGCGCTATTTCGCGCTTTCGTGACACAACATGGGCCGTCTCGATGCTCATTCTGCTCGGAGCGCCTGAGCCCCGACGGGGCCTGAACGGCCGCCTGTTTCGCCACTTTCGCTGACAGGACCGGTGCGACGTCAGCGCCTCAGCGCACCCGGTAGTCGATGGGTTTGCAGACGCCGGCGTTCGATTTCTCGGCCGAGCAGGCCGTCAGCCCGACGAACAGGTCGGCTTCGGCGCGGATGGCGAAGACGTCGCCCGCCTGCGTCGGCGGCGGGTCGATGTGCAGTTCACCGTCGGGGCTCGTCCACACGTCCATGAAGATGTTGAGCGTCGTGCCGATGTGGTCGGGCGCGACGCCGACGGGTTCGAGCGCGCCGCACAGGTTCGCGAAGCAACTCGGGTGCGGGGCGCCGTCGAACTCGGGGTAGAGGATGTCGAACGTCTGCTGGCTGCACGGCGTCACCGTCATGTCGTGGATGCCCACCGAGTCCGCGACGATCGTCGCCATGACGCTGCTGCGGTTGCTCCACAACCGGTGCCCCGTCGATGGGTACAACGTGTTGTTGTAGTCGACGGTGCGCCCCGCCGAGAAGCACTCGGCGATGTCGTCCTGCATGACGGCGTAGAAGTCGCTCACCTGCTCACCACACGGGTCGACGACCTCGAGCACCTGACCGGCCGCCAGCGGCACGAGCACCCCCGTCTGCGGGGCGATGCGCGACCAACCGTCGGCGGGAGCTTCGGGGCCGCCCGCGTACGGCGGCCGCGGCGTCGGCGGGTGGGGGGAGCGCGGGCGTCGCGGGTCAGTCATCAGGATTCTCCTTCGAAGGGTGCGCGGTGAACGGGGCACGCCAGTCGTCCTCCACGTGCCGCCCAGAGTACTGACGCGCCTCCGACGAGCGTCCATGATCGGTGACGACCGGATTGATCGAACCCTGCAACGCAGCATCGCGACGGCGGATCGCGTCGCGCATCCGGTCGAAGCCGCCGTCAGCTCGCAGCTGCTCGAACTGATCGTGCAGGTTGAACACGACCGTCGTCAGCGGAGCACGGCGCGCGATGCGCGAGGCCTGCGGATGCAACCCGACGAGGAAGAACGGCACGCCGCCGAGGCTGAAACTGAAGTGCGGTGACGTCGTGTCGGGCGACACGCGCTCGGCCCACGGCGCGTCGTCACGATCGTGCAATCGCTGCAGCATGCCCCACAGGAGGTTCTCAAACTCCTGCTCGTCGCCCGCCCGCGGGCGACGGAAGACGGCGATGAACGAGCCGAACTCGCGCGGGCCACGCTCGATCGCGGCGAAGTCGGCCAGCTCAGCGCTGAGCGTCGAGAGACACGCGTCATCGGTCATGTCGTCGAAGACGCGGACGAGCGCGCCGTCGCGTTTCAGCGCCGAACGCGCTCCGAGGCACGGAAACCGAGGGTGCTCGATCATCGCGCCGATGACGTCGCGGATGGCTGCCTCGTCCGCGCCCTCGAGGCCCGCGTCGGCTTGTTCGGCGAGCCAGTCGGCGAGGTCAGGGGCCTGCGACTCGTCGTCATCGGTTGGGTGCGTCGACGAGCCGGATGATGAGGTGGGGGCCGCGGCTGGCGGCCAGTGATCGTCAGACACATGACCACCGTAGCCGCGCGCCAGACCCCACAACACGGCCTGAGGGCGCGTCTGCACGTCCATCGCGCGGTAGGCGCCTCTGATGTGCGACTTGATGCTGTTGACGCTCAGGTGCAGGTGCTCGGCGATCTGCGCGTTCGGCATGCCCGAGCAGATGAGATCGACGATCTGCGCCTGACGCGCGGTCAGCCCGTCGGAGGGGACGGTCGGCCGCGCGTCCGTGGGGGAGGGTCGAAGCACCGCGGGGCGGACGATTCGGCCCGCGACCACGTCATCGACCCCGGCGCGCAGATCGGCGGCGCTCGCCGACCGTCCGACGACTCCCGACGCGCCGCGCGCGAGGAGCCGGCTGATGGCGGCCTCGTCGGTGTGCAGCGACGACACGAGCAGCTTCGCCGTCGGGTTCGCGGCGTGCAGCGCGCGCAGTTGATCCCAGGCGTTGCGGTTGGGTTCGTTCCACTCGAGCACGGCGACGTCGGCATCGAGCGCGAAATCCTCGGCGCGCAGGCCCGGGCCACGCACGAGCACGAGGCGTGTCGCGACGCCGAACGCGTCGAGAGCCGCCATCGCGCCCCATCCGAACAGCTCGCTACGTGCGACGACGGCGACGGTCAGGCGGGGCACAGCTCTCCTTCGAGCGATCCGACGATCAAGGGTCGTGAGGTGTCGGTGGTGATGAGAAGTGTTGTCGCTCACCGTGTTTCGCGCCACACCCGCAAGGAGGTGAAGCGTCGGCTGCCTGATGGACCGCCGTTGCGCGGCGCCATGCTGGAAAGTGGTGAGCGCGTCAGGGCCGGCCGTCGACGTGCAGTCCGCGGGCGACGCCCCACAGCACCGCCTCGCTGCGGGAGGCGACGCCCATGGTGCGGTAGGCGGAGCGGATGTAGCTCTTGAGCGTGTTGAGGGAGACGTTGAGTTCGTGCGCGATCGCGCCGTTGGGCAGGCCGCGGCAGATGAGCGTGACGGCCTGCGCCTCTCGCTCGGTGAGCCCCTCGGCGCGCCCGGGCCACCAGTCGTCACCCAGCTCGACGGGGAACGCGGGGTCGACGACGCGCTCGCCGCGGGCGACGCGTTCGAGTGCGGTGACGAGCTCGTCGGCCGTCGCGTGCTTCGTCAGCACGCCCGCGACGCCGAAGTCGGTGAGCGCACCGACGTGCGCCTGCGGAGGGTCGTTGGTGTAGACGACGAGGCGCGCGACGGCGGCTGTGTCGCGCAGGCGCGCCAGCGTCGCCCACCCCGGCTCGGGGGCGGCGAAGCAGTCGAAGAGCGCGACGTCGGTGGGTTCGGTGGGCACGCCGCGGCTGCACGTCGCCTCGACGCGTGCGGCGAAGGGCGCGAGCAGTGCCTGGAAACCGGCCATGACGAGGGCGTCGTCGTCGACGAGGGTGACGCGCAGTGCGCGGGGTGCGGGCGCGCCCCTCGACTCCTCACCCGTCGCCAGACGGAGGTGTGCGGCTCCATCGGTGCTCGGATGGGACGACATGGGGATACCTTGCCAACATGTTGCGACACAAGGAAATCAACCATGACGAACTTCCGACATCCACCGTGTTGCGTCGGGCTGGTCGCGCGCACGGTGACCTCCTAGGCTGACGGTGACACCCGTTCTCGCAGACCTGCAGGAGGTCGATCATGGAATCGCGCGACAAGTTCGTCACCAGCTACGTCGCTCATCACTGGGCCGCATCGAAGGGTGGGCTCGACCTGTTCGAGCGCGCGTCGCGCTCGCAGAGTTCGGCGCGCACGCGGAAGGTGCTCGCGACGCTGACGCGGGAGGTCGCCGAGGACCGCGCACGCCTGCGCGTCATGGCCGACGCGCTCGGGGTGGGTGAGGCGCGGCTCGCGCAGCTCGCGCTGAGCGTCGGCGAGACCGTCAGCCGCGTGAAACTCAACGGCCGTTTCGTGCGCCGCTCGCCGCTGAGCGACGTGCTCGAACTCGAGGCGCTGCTGGCGGCCGTTCGTGGCAAGCGGGCCGGCTGGGAGGGCATGCGCGTGCTCGCGATCAACGATGCGCGCATCGACGTCGCCGAACTCGACGACCTCATCGTGCGCGCCGACAGCCAGATCGAACGCCTCGTCGCCGCCCACGCCGAAGCGGCCGCGACGCTGCGCTGAGCTGACATCCGCTGCGCTCCGGTGGTGAGCCGTCGGACGAGTCACCCCGCTGGACCGCGCGGGCGCCTCGCCCTGCCTGATCGCCCTGACGCGGCCTGACCCCAGCTGCCCAGGTTGGTCGGTGGTGTCCGCCATGTGTGGCGTCCCTCCCGAGGCGCTTCCATGGGCGCCACCTGCGGGCCAGTAAAAAACAAGGGTCATTCAAGTATGGCGCGCACCACAGTGCATGCCGCCGCTACATTCGAGGTGAAGTTCATCAGCACCCTGCTGTGCAACGTCATCGACGGCGAGGCACACGGGGAGGGCCGACTGGACGTCGTCAACCCCAGCACCGGCCAGGTCGTCGCGACGTCGCCGATCAGCGGCGCCAGGGACGTCAACGCCGCGTTCGACGCGCCGAGAAGGCCGCGAAGACGTTACGGGCAGGTCAAGGTCACCGAGGTGGCGCGCAAGGCCGTCGCCGCGTTCATCGCGACCGTCGTAGCCAGCCCCAGCACGCACAGCCGTGCCAACGTCGGCCTCGACAAGCCCCGCACCGACGGCGACAAGCCCGCCTGGTGCTGAGCGATCCCCGGCCCCGCGGGCGGTGTGCTTCCGAGCTCCGGGGGGTGGGCAGCTATTTCGTTACCCGCCATCGTCGTGGGGTTCGGCCTGGGGAGCGGACGCGCTCAACCCATCGCGACGATGCGCTTGGCTTCCTCGACGGCGCCGTCGAACGCGAGCTCGGGGCGGGTGCGCAGCAGGTCGGTCGCGCGAGCATGTTCGGTGACGGCCGCGTCTTGGCTCCGGATTGCCGACCTGACCGCTGGGACGGCGGCGTCGCCGAGACCGAGCAATGCGACGCTCAACGCCATCTGCGTGCCGGCGTCACCACGGCCGAACTCTTTGACCAATTCGTCAGCGAGAGAGCCATGTTGACTCTGCGGGGCCAGTGCGGCGGCCGCGCGCCAAGCGGTGCGGGCGAGATCGTCGTCGGCGTCGTGCAGGAACTCGGGCGTGATCCAGGGCCATGCGCGCTCGTCGCCGACCTTCGACAGCACGTGCAACGCCTGCGTGCGCGCCTGGATGTTCTTCGACGCCAGCTCGCGCTGAACGCGCGGCAGGACGTCGTCAGCCGGCAGGCGCGTCAGCGCCCAGGCGAGGGTCTCGCGGACGAAGAAGTCGGGCTCGACGCCGCAGCGACGCACGAGCGTCTCCAGCAGGTCGGGATGCGGATGTGTGCCCGCCGCCATCGCGGCCTGCAACCGCACCGACTGATCCTGCACGTCGAGGGCGCGGGCGATGTTCGCGGCGTACTGCTCGGGCGTCATGCTCACTGCAGCGCCCGTCGCGCCCGCACTATTCCGCGCACCATTCCAGGCGGCGCCGCCTGGACGTAGAACGCACGATGGCGGGTAACTCACAGGTCGGCGCCTAACCGCGCGCCTACCCGTGAGTTACCCGCCATCCTGTGGTGGCCGGGCGGCCGGGTGGCCCAGCGTCTCGGTGGACGCCGACCCGATCCCAGGCCGTCAGTGCGTCAGGGCTTGAGGACGACCTTCTGGCAGCCGTCCTGCTTCTTCTGGAACACGTCGTACATCGTCGCCGCTTCGTCGAGCCCGACGCGGTGCGTCGCGAGCTGCTCGACGCCGAACGGGTCGGCGTCGACGAGCACGTCGCGCAGCTCGTCGGTCCACTGCTTGACGTGGCACTGGCCCATGCGCATCGCGATGCCCTTGTCGAACATCTGCATCATCGGCATCGGGTCGAGCGCGCCGCCGTAGACACCGGAGACGGAGACGGTGCCGCTGCGGCGGACGCTGTCGATCGCGGCGTGCAGCGCGGCGAGACGGTCGATGCCGGCCTTCTTCGCGAGCGGCTCCGAGATCGCCGACGGCAGCTTGCTCACGGCCGACAGGCCCGCAGCGGCAACCGGGTTGCCGTGTGCCTCCATGCCGACGGCGTCGACGACGCCGTCCGCACCGCGCCCGCCCGTCAGGTCGCGCACCGCGTCGCCGACGGCGCTGACCTGCGAGCCGTCGAGGTCGTCGAGGTTGATCGTGCGGGCGCCGCGGGCCTTCATGCGCTCGAGGCGCTCCGGCACGCGGTCGACGACGATGACGTCCTCGATCCCCAGGTACTGCGCGCTCGCGACGGCGAGCTGACCGACGGGGCCGGCGCCCATGACGGCGAGCGTGTCGCCGGGGCGCACGTTCGCCCATTGCACGCCCTGCCACGCGGTCGGCAGGATGTCGGACAGGTAGAGGTAGCGCTCGTCCTCGCCGGCCTCGGGCACCTTGATGGGGCCGAAATCGGCGTGCGGCACGCGGACGTAGTCCGCCTGGCCGCCGGGCACCGCACCATACAGGCTCGTGAAGCCGAACAGGCTCGCGCCGGTGCCCTGGTCGACGTTCTGCGTCGTCTCGCACTGCGCGAACAAGCCTCGGTTGCACATCCAGCAGTGGCCGCAGGAGATGTTGAACGGCACGACGACGCGGTCGCCGGGCTTGAGGTTCGTGACGCCCGAACCGACCTCCTCGACGATGCCCATGAACTCGTGGCCGAGGATGTCGCCCTTCGTCAGGAACGGCGCGAGGACGGTGTAGAGGTGCATGTCCGAACCGCAGATCGCGGTCGAGGTGACGCGCACGATCGCGTCGGTGGGCTCCTGGATGCTCGGGTCGGCGACCTGCTCGACCGAGACCTTGCCCTGGCCCTGCCAGGTGAGTGCTCGCATCAGTTTCTCCTCGAGAGGATCACCGCGACGTGCGGCGATCAGCTGGTGGGGATGGGGTGGTGGGGAGCGTGGTGCCGGGAGCCGCCGCGCGTCGGTTCGGCTCCCGGGTTCGTCACAGCTCGGTCGTGGCGCTCTGGCCCTTCGGACGCTCGCCGCTGACGCGCGCCTTGACGATGCTCGCGAGCGCGGAGGCCTTGCCGCCGGGCTGGCCCCAGAACTGCGCGGACTCGCTGACGACGCGGACGAGACCGAGGTCCGGGTCGTCCTTGCCGCCGTCGTACCACGCGGCGACGTCGTCGCCCCACAGCTCGTCGACCTTGGCGCGGTCGTCGACGAACTCGACGCGTCCCGCGACGGACAGCCACGAACCGAGGTGCGCGAACGACAGGTTGACCTGCGGGTTGCTCTGCAGCGCCTGCGCCTGCTCGGTGCCGAGGCCGACGAAGAACCACACGTCGGCGTCGTCCGTCACCTCCTGCGGCGTCATCGGGTGGCTGTGCAGGGCCCCGTCGACTGCGATCGAGGTGAGCATGACGAAGCGCTCACCACGCATGATCTCGACGACCTGCTCCTGCGAGATGTCGGACTTCGGGGTTCCAGCAGACATGGTGCGTGCCTTTCGTCGGGGGTCTGGGATGCTCGGGTGGTTGGGTTCAAATCTTCGGGTGGCGCGACCCGGGGCCGCTCAACCCTCGGGTTCGAGGTTGCTGCGCGACGCGCGATCACCGAGCGTCGTGAGGAGCTTGACGAATCGTCCGGCCTTCGGTGCGAGCTTCGATCCGGGGACAGGCGTCGTCGCACCGGGAACGGGCCCGGGCAGCGCACGCCCGACGAGGCCCATGACGCGCGTCGTCACGCCCGGCATGACGCCGTGGACGCGTGCGCCGAGCTTCGCGGCGGGCGTGAGGATGACGTACGGCTTGCCGGCGAGGACGCCGTCGACCATGCGTCGCGCGGCCTTCGTCGCGTCCATGCTGACGAACGGCAGCGACGCGGCGGGCGCAAACCACGCGTATTCGGCCTGCGCGTTGCCGTAGAACTGTGCGGCCGTGTGCGAACCGGTGCGCATCAACCCCGGGGCGATGACGGTGGCGCTCACGCCCGTGCGGGCGAGCGACGCGGCGAGGCCCTCGGTGTAGCCGACGGCCGCGAACTTCGCCGTCGAGTAGGCGAGCAGGTGCGGTGCGCTCAGCAGGCCGCCGATGGAGGTGACGACGCCGAAGCGCCCGCGCCCGCGTTCGCGCATGCCGGGGATGACGGCGTCGGAGAGGTTGATCGGCCCCCACGCCATGATGTTCATCGCGCCTTCGATGTGCTCGTGCGTCGTGTTCTCGGCCGGGCCGACCTCTATGACACCGGCGACGTGGATGGCGACGTCGATCGGGCCGTGCTCGCGCTCGACCTGGGCGACGGCTCGAGCCACCCCGTCGCGATCACTCACGTCCATGACGATCGTCGAGACGGCACTGCGCGCGTGGCCGTGGGAGACAAGCGTGTCGGCGGCCTTCGCCAGGGCGTCGGCGGAGCGAGATGCGAGGACGACGCGGTGCCCGGCGTCGGCGAGGGCGGTGGCGACGAGAAAACCCAGCCCGCGCGAGGCTCCCGCGACGAGTGCCAAGGGCTTCTCTGACGAAGCCGATGCATTCTGGTTCGGCGAACTGACCGGGTGATCCGACTGGCTGCGCGACGTCTCCATGAGTTTCACCCTAGAGTCGATCCCTAATTTTTCCAATGGGTTTCGCCTCTCACACCGAGTCGTCACCCACACGGGTGCCCGGCGGCTCATGTCCCGTCAGCGCCCTGGGCCTCGCTGCGATCCTTGTCCACATCTGCGATTTTCGTCCACATCCGTAGGGGCGTGGTGAGAGGGGGTGCGGTGGCCTTACTCTCCGACATAGGGTCGAGAGGCCATGATCGAACGACCACCAGCATGAGGAGAGCCATGAGCGACAACGAGCGCACCACGAGCCCCGACACGCGCGGCACCGGGGACGAGCTGCAC
Organism: Dermacoccus sp. CCH2-D9; assembly: GCF_001556795.1. Classification (NCBI taxonomy): domain Bacteria; kingdom Bacillati; phylum Actinomycetota; class Actinomycetes; order Micrococcales; family Dermacoccaceae; genus Dermacoccus; species Dermacoccus sp. CCH2-D9. The sequence continues at coordinate 35,312 of NZ_LSJT01000041.1, read as the reverse complement.
CAGGGGGTGAGCGGTGGCAACGCCATGACGACGTCGCAGGGTATTCCGGTGACCGACGACCAGAACCAGCTGCGTGCGGGCGACCGCGGCCCGTCGCTGCTGCAGGACGCCGCGTTCCGCGACAAGATCATGCACTTCGACCACGAGCGCATCCCGGAGCGTGTTGTCCACGCCCGCGGCTACGGCGCGCATGGCGTGTTCGAGAGCTACGACGACCACAGCGACCTCACGGCCGCCTACCTGTTCGGCAAGAAGGGCCGTCAGACGGAGACGTTCGTTCGTTTCTCGACGGTCGCCGGCAACATGGGCTCCGCCGACCTCGCGCGCGACGTCCGTGGCTTCGCGACGAAGTTCTACACCGAGGAGGGCAACTGGGACCTCGTCGGCAACAACATCCCCGTCTTCTTCATCCAGGACGCGATCAAGTTCCCCGACCTCGTGCACTCGGTCAAGGAGGAGCAGGACCGCGGTTGGCCGCAGGCGGCGAGCGCGCACGACACGTTCTGGGACTTCATCTCCCTCATGCCCGAGTCGACGCACATGGCCCTGTGGGCGATGAGCGACCGCGCGATCCCGCGCAGCTTCCGCTTCATGGAGGGCTTCGGCATCCACACCTTCCGCTTCGTGACGGCCGACGGCAAGAGCTCGTTCGTCAAGTTCCACTGGAAGCCCGTGCAGGGCATGCAGTCGGTGGTCTGGAACGAGGCCGTCAAGATCAACGGCGCCGACGCCGACTTCCACCGTCGTGACCTGTGGAACGCGATCCAGAGCGGCGACTTCCCCGAGTACGAACTCGGTGTCCAGGTGTTCGACGACGCGTTCGCCGACAGCTTCGACTTCGACGTGCTCGACTCGACGAAGATCATCCCCGAGGAGATCGTCCCGATCCGCCCGCTCGGCAAGATGACGCTCAACCGCGTCGTCGACAACGTCTTCTCCGAGACGGAGCAGGTCGCGTTCATGACGCAGAACGTCGTGCCCGGCATCGACTTCACGAACGACCCGCTGCTGCAGGGCCGCAACTTCAGCTACCTCGACACGCAGCTGTCGCGCCTCGGCTCGACCAACCACACGCAGCTGCCCGTCAACGCGCCGAAGTGCCCCGTCGCGCACTTCCAGCGTGACGGTCACATGCAGTTCGCGCACCAGAGGGGCCGCGCCAACTACGAGCCGAACGGCTTCTCGGGTGACGACCGTGGCCCGCGCGCGCTGACGACGTTCCAGCCGGACACGTACCCGACGAAGGTCGAGGGTGAGGCGCGCCGTCTGCGTGCGGAGTCGTTCGCCGACCACTACAGCCAGGCCAACCAGTTCTGGAAGAGCCAGACGGAGGTCGAGCAGAAGCACATCGTCGACGCGTTCGCGTTCGAGCTCGGCAAGTGCGAGATCCCCGAGATCCGCACGCGCATGCTCGGCAACCTGCGCAACGTCGACGAGTCGCTCGCGCAGCGCGTCGCCGACGAGCTCGCGATGGAGCTGCCGGAGGCCTCGCCCGCGAAGGTGGCGCCGCGTCACGACCTGCCCGTCTCCGACGCGCTGAGCATCGTGAAGAACGGACCCGACAGCTTCGCCGGCCGCAAGATCGGCGTCGTCGTCAGCGACGGAACCGACGCCGACCTGCTCGCCGCGGTGCGTTCGGCCGCCGAGGCCGAGGGCACGGTCGTCGAGATCGTCGCGAAGGCCGTCGGTGGCGTCACGCTGTCGAACGGCGAGAAGCTCGCCGCCGATCACGCCATCGCCGGTGCGCCGTCTGTGCTGTTCGACGCCGTCGCACTGCTGCCGTCGGCTGACGGTGCGGCGACGCTCGGCAAGGTCGCTGAGGCTCGTGACTTCGTGACGGACGCCGTCGCGCACAACAAGTTCCTGGCCCTCGGCCCGGACGCGTCGGGTCTCGTCGAAGCCGCGGGTGTGGCGTCGAAGAAGGACGACGGGTTCGTCGACGTCAGCGACGCGGCCGGCGCGAAGGGCTTCGTCGAGACGTGCCGTGCGCTGCGCTTCTGGAAGCGGGAGCTCTCCGCTTGAGCGAACCCTCTCGCGCGCTGTGCCGCCCCGATCTCCCTGCTGGGGACGTCGGGGCGGCGCTTGCCGCTGCCGGTGAATTTGCTTCCGCCGCAGCGGCGTTGGGCCGCGACAGCGCGGTGTATCTCGACACGCTCCGATCGCTCGGCGCCTTCGACGTGACGACGGCCCGCGTCATCGAACCGCACCTCGATGCGCTTGCGATCCTCGCCGAGGCGGGGGTTGCGCCGGGCGACGTGCTGCCCGGCGGTGGGGACGGCGCCTGGGGTGTGTTCGCGGCGCGGGCGCCGGGCCTCGCCGCGCGTCGCGAGGGTGACGGCTGGGTGCTCGACGGGGTGAAGCCGTGGTGCTCGCTCGGTGAGCAGTTGTCGCATGCGCTCGTGACGGCCGGTACGCCTGAAGGACAGCGGTTGTTCGCCGTCGACCTCACGGATGCGCGGGTGCGTGGCGCCGAGGAGCCTTGGGTGTCGCGTGGGCTCGTCGCGATCCGTTCGACGTCGCTGACATTCGACGCGATGCCCGCGACGCCCGTCGGGGAGCCAGGTTTCTACCTCGGCCGTGACGGTTTCGCGTGGGGTGGCATCGGTGTCGCCGCCGTCTGGGCGGGCGGCGTGGACGGCCTCGTCACAGCGGTTCGTGCGGCTGCGGGGCGGCGTGAACCCGATCAGATCGCGCTCATGCATCTGGGCCGGCTCGAGGTCATCACGTATCTGCTCGACGCGGTACTCGCCGACGCAGCCCGCGCGATCGACGGTGGAAACGCCTGCGGTGCAGCGGGTCTCGCGTTGTCGTCGCGCGTGCGAGCAGTCGTCGCCGATGCGGCGGAGCAGGCGCTGACGATCTGTGGCCACGCGCTCGGCCCCGGCCCGTTGACGAGCGACGAGACCCACGCGCGGCGCGTTGCCGACCTCGGTGTCTACGTGCGCCAGCACCATGCCGAACGCGACCTCGCCGCCATCGGCGCCGCCACGCTGGAGCGTCACTGATGCGCGGGATGCCCGCCGCGCCGGCCTCGTGGTCGTCGCGGGAGCCCGGCACGAGCGAACGCACGTGGTTGCGAGGGACGCCATGGGCGTCGCTTGGCCACCTCGACGTCGAAGCCCTCGCTGCCCGGTACAGCCGCGTCGTCGTCGTCGCGGCTCACCCCGACGACGAGACACTCGCCGTCGGCGCATTCTTGGCGATGCTCGCGGACGCGGGGTCGCCCGTAGACGTCGCCCTCGTCACCGACGGCGAGGGATCGCACTCTGCGGCAACGGGACTGACATTCGAGGTCGTCCGCGAAGTCCGTCGTCGCGAGTTCGACGACGCTCTCGGTGTGCTGCTCGGCGGTGCGCTCGGGCGGGTTGAGCGCCTTGCGCTACCTGACGGCCGCGTCGCTGACCACCGTGCCGAGCTGGCCGCTGCGCTGGAGCGCGTCGTGCGGGTAACTGCGGCGGAGGCATCCACGGTGTCGGACCAGTCGCCCTCGAGAGCGGTCGGCTGCGATGACGCAGCCACCGATGTGACCTCGACGGTGACGCCGTCGATGACGCCGGTGCGTGGGTCGGGAACTGAGCGGGTGCTCGTCGTCGCCCCGGCGGAGGCCGATGCGCACATCGACCACGACACGTGCGGAGCCGTGGCGCGTGACGTCGCGGCGCAGCTCGGGGCGGCGTGCGTCAGCTATCCGTTGTGGTGGTGGCACTGGGGCGATCCATCGTCGGTCGCCGAAACGGTCTGGGAGAGCAGTGTTCTCGCTGTCCCCGACGTCGCCTCGCTCCAGCGCAAACGCGCAGCCATCGCGGCGTACTCGTCACAGATCGGGACGTTCGCGCGCCCCGCAGCCGAGCCTGCGATGCTCGACGCCGGCGTCCTCGCCCACTTCGAACGTCTCGTCGAGACACTCTTCGACCCCGATGGCGCGCTGCCCCGCGTCGCCTCGTTCGATGACGGCCGCACGCCGGCGGCATCCTTCGACGCGATGTTCGAGGGCAGCGACGACCCGTGGGGTGTCGAGACGCGCTGGTACGAGCGGCGTCGCCGTGCCCTCATCGAGGCGATGCTGCCTGACGAGCATCTCGGGCGCGTGCTCGATCTCGGATGCTCCACGGGCGCCCTGACGCGGGTGCTCGCCGAGCGCGCCGACGGCGTGGTCGCGGTCGACGGGAGCGCCCAGGCGCTGGCGCGCGCTCGTCGACGTGACGTCGACGGCGTCGACTGGCGCCACGCCGAACTGCCTTCTGTGCTCGATGAACTCGCCGACGAAGGGCAGCGGTTCGACACCGTCGTGCTGAGCGAGATCGGCTACTTCCTCGACGGCGCGACGCTGCTGGCGACCCTTGCCGGCATCGACGCACTGCTGCGCGATGACGGTGTCGTCGTCGTGGCGAACTGGCTGCACCCGACGCGTGACATCCCCCTCGACGGGCGTCTCGTCGATGAGCAGGTGCGCCTCGTGTGGCCGACGCTCGCGCGTTACGAAGACGACGACGTCGCCATCGTGGTCGCTCGCCCGAGCAACGGCGATGCCCCAACCGCCGCATCGGCCCCCGTGTCGCGCGACACCCGCGCCGTCCTGCGAATCCCGTCCACATCGGCGAATCCTGTCCACATCGGCGATTTTCGTCCACATTCGTCGGCTGACGGCGAGCGCGGCATTGGCGCCGCCAGCGGCGAAAGTGCCAGAGATGACGTCGAAGGAGACGTCTCATGACAACGCCTGCCGTCGAGGCGACGCCTCGCAACCTGCACTACGGCGAGTTCTACGGTCTCACCGACCCCGTGCCGACGTCCGACCCTGACGGCCGCCCGGTGCTCGTCGTCCACGGCAACTGCCAGGCGGAGTCGCTGCGCGTACTTCTCGACGGTCGGTACGGCGATCGCATCCGCACGATCCGCCTCGTCCCGGCGCACGAACTGGTCGCCGATGACGTGCCGCATCTGCATCGCACCCTCGCGCAGGCCCACTACCTCGTCACACAACCCGTCGCCCCCGGGTATCGCGGCCTGCCCGTCGGCACGGAAGAACTGCTCACGGCGGCGCCGCACGTCAGGTCGACGATCGTGCCCGTCATGCGGTGGGCGGGGCTGCACCCGGCGCAGGTCATCGTCCGCACGCCCGCGGGCGAGCCGCCGATCGTGCCGTATCACGATCTGCGCGTCATCGCGGCGTGCCGCCGAGCGGGTGACCACGCGACTCGCATGACGAGCGACGACCTGCCGCAGCTCGACGAGCGCGCCGTCGCTGCCCTGCGCGACGCATCCCTCGCCGAGCTGACGCGGCGCATCGAGGCGCACGGCGCCGTCGACATTCGTGATGCCCTCGCGCGCCCTGGACGGCGCAGCGTCCACGTCATCAACCACCCGACGAACGACGTCCTCGTCGAGGTCGCCGACCGCATCGCGGCCGCCCTCGACCTCGGCGCACCCCGCGAGTACGACCCTGGCCGGTCGCTGCTCGGCGCCCTCGTCGCGCCGATGGACGAGCGCGCCGCCGCGCTCGCGCAGGTGCCGATGAGCGATGACGACGTCGCCCGCGTGTGGCAGGTGCGCGGTCAGGCGGTGGGCGAGGACGAGATCGTCGCCGCCCACGCCGCGTGGTACGCCGAGCACCCGCAGGCACTCGCGGACGCGGTGCGTCGACATGCGACGTTGCTCGAGATCGTGGACGGTGACGTGTGAGCGCCGCACCGAGCGGCGATGCGTTCGAACATCCGACGGACGTCAAGATGACGAGAAGCCCCGTCGCACATGACAATACGAGGATGACGACGACGCGCCCGGCGAGCACTGCCGCTGAGGAACCCCGCAGCGCGCACGTTGCATCGGGTGATGCGGCTGCAACCGTCGACCACCTCCTGCTCGGCCCGCCCGAGCACGGGGTGACGCGCCACGGGGCGGCTCTCGCCGGTGCGCGCCGCACGTCGATGCTCGACGTGGGGACCGGCGCGCGTGACCTCGCGGCGTACCTCGCGGACGATGCGGGGCCCGTGCATGTTCACCTCACCGACGCGCTGCTCGGCGCCGACCACCGGGCGATCGAAGCCGGGGTGCGCGCGATCGAGGGCGCCGCGCGGCCCGTGCACGTCACGCTTCACGACATTCCGCAGCCCGCCGAGGGGCAGGCGCGCTACGAACGTCGCGCTGCGCTGTATGCGCGCATCGTCGCGGCCGCCGCGTCTGTTCAGGTGTGCAGCGAGGCCGAGCGCGCGATGCTGGGTGACGTCGTCGCAGCGCATGCCGGTGACGCTGACAGCGCCGCTCGGGGTTTCGGCGACGCCGATGTCGCTGGCGTCGGTGTCGTCACGTTGCCGGTCGATGCACGACCGAGTGCAACCGCGGCGGGCGACGCGGTGCTCGCCCTGGGCGATGACGCGCCCGTCGGCGTCCTCGGGTTCGTCCATCCGGGCAAGGATCCGCAGTTGGCGCTCGATGTTGCCGCGGCGCTGGGTCGCGACCTCGTTCTGCTCGGCGCGGTGGTCGAGGGGCACGAGGACTTCGTCGATGACTTGCGCCGCGCCGCGAACGCGCGCGGAATCGAACTGCGCGTTCTCGGGCACCTGAGCGAGGACGAGATGGACGCCGCGATCGCGACGATCGCCGTGCCGCTCGCGGCCTACCGTCACATCTCCGCGTCGGGTTCGATCGGCCGATGGATCGCCGCCGGTCGCCGGCCGATCACGCTGGCCACGCCGTGGGTCACCGAACTGTCGACGACGGCACCCGGGTCGGTGACGGTCGTCGAACCTCGTACAGATGCAAGCGAGTCGGGTGATCGGGATGGGGTGGTCGACGCTTTCGTCGATGCCGCCCGGGCGGCGCTGAGCGACCCGATGGTGACCGTGACGAACCCGTCGCATCCCGGCTTGCTCACGACGCCGGACGCCGCGCGTCGCCAAAGCGAACTGCTCGCCGCGCACCTGACGCCCCTGGGTGGTGTCGGGTGAGCGCGAACGCTCGCGCGGGCGAGCAAGGGGCTGACCTGAGCGTGGGTGACGGACGCGACGTCGACGTCGTCGTCACGCATTTCGAAGACCCGCAGCGTTTGCGATGGGTGCTGGATTCCCTTGCGGCGCAGGATGATTCGTCGCTGCGCCTCCACGTCGTCGTCGCGGATGACGGTTCGGCCACCCCGCCGAGCGTCCCCGACGGCGTCACGCTCCTGCGACAGGCGAACGAGGGCTTCCGCGCCGCGGCGGTGCGCAATCTCGGCGCGCGCGCCGGGTCGTCACCGGTCGTCCTCTTCCTCGACGGCGACACCGTGCCGACGCCCGGCTACTGTGCCGCGATGGTCGACGCCTTGCGAGAGGCGTCGCGCGAGGCGCCGGGCGCCGGCGCCCTCGTCGTCGGAGCCCGTCGGCATGCCGATCTCAGTGCCGTCGCCGCGCGGGGTGACGACGTCGTGTCCTGGTGTGCGGCAACCGATCCCGAGGCGCCGGCCGACGGTGACGTCCTCGCCGCACCCCAGTGGCTGCGCGACGGCTATACGCGCACGAACGACCTGCGTGACGCCGGCGACGGCGACTGGCGACTCGTCATCAGCGCCGTCATGGGCATGACGCGCGACGCGTTCGAACGACTCGACGGGTTCGACGAGAGCCTCGTCGGGTACGGCGGCGAAGACTGGGATCTCGCCTATCGCGCCTGGAACACCGGCGTCGCCCTGCGTCATGCGCCGGCCGCGGTGGCCTGGCACGACGGCCCCGACGCGGGGGAGCGAGCCGATCTCGCGCAGCTCAAGGAGGGCGAGCAGCTCGCGCTCGCTGCCCGCATTCCACAGCCAGACGTGCGGGGGCGCCACGGTATCTGGCGCGCCCCGCGCGTCGTCGTGTTCTGGCGGCCGGCGCGAACGGTGGCACCGAGCGGCGAGTACGCCGCCCTCGAGTCGTGGCTCGCGCTCGCGGACGTCGGGATCTGGTGCGGTGAACACCGTCCCGACGTGCTCGCCGATGACTCTCGCGTGTGCGCCGGCGAACCGTCCGACGACGTTCTGCAGCGCGCTGAGTTCATCGTCGACGTCATGCAGCCGTGCGTTCTGCGCGATGCCGAGGGTCTGCTCGCAGCGTGCGACGGCGCGCCATGGGTGGGCGGCGTCGTGACGGCGGCGCGCACCCGTCATCGGACGAATGTGGACGAAAATCGCAGAAATGACAGGGTCGCTGGGCCGGTCGAATCGTCCGCGGATGCGTCACCGATCGTCGACACCGTGCCCGCAGACGGGCCCCTCGACCTCGAGGCCTGGGGCCGACGGAGGTGGTCATGAGCGAGCGCACCTATCCGTGCGTGACACGTGCGCTCACTCGCAGCCGTGACGGTTCGCCTCGCCCTGCTCTCGCCGGCGCCACCGTCATCGTGCCTGCGCGTGACGAAGAGCAGGCGCTTGCGCACTGCCTCACGGCGCTCGAACGAGCGCTCGTCGAGGTTGCTCATCTCGCGCCGGCGATGACGTTACGTGCGTGCATCGTCCTCGACACGTGCACCGACGACAGCGAGGCCATCGTGCGTGCCTTCGCGGGCGCCGCGGCGCACCGCGGGCAGTTCAGCGTGGAGCCGCTCGTCGTCACGGCGGGGAGCGTCGGGCGAGCGCGTGCCGCGGGAGTGCGCTGCGCGCTCGAATGGGCGGAACGTGACGGCATCGATGCCGACGCGCTGTGGCTCGCGTCGACCGACGCCGACACGCACGTCCCGCCGCACTGGCTGAGCGCCCACATCGCGACGGCCAACGCCGGCGCCGACGCGTACGTCGGCACCGTCGAACCGGACGCGGCTCTCACCGGCGCGCGGCGCGCAGAGTGGATGGAACGACACCATCTGCGGGAGGGGCATCCTCACGTGCACGGCGCGAATCTCGGTGTGCGCGCCTCTGCGTACCTGCGGGTCGGCGGGTTCGCGCCGCTGTCGCTGCACGAGGACGTAGACCTCGTCGAGCGGCTGCGCGCCGAGGACGAGCGCCTCGTGCGGGCGGCCGATGACGCGCGCGTCGTCACGTCGAGCCGTCTCGACGGGCGAGCTGTCGGCGGGTTCGCGACGTATCTGGCCAACCTGCGAGGAGGAGTCGCATGACGTCGCTGCGCATCGCCGTGCTCGCCACGAACCGCAACCCGTTGAGCGAGCCGTTCGCCGGCGGCCAGGAATCGCTGACGGCGGCGCTCGTCGCCGGGTTCCGTCGGCGCGGCCACCACGTCGTGCTGTTCGCGGCCGAGGGGACGCCGGCCGACGTGGCCGACGAGGTCGTGACGTACCCGGCGCTGCCGCGGTTCTCGGCGGTTGCCGCGCTCGACCCGCAGCTGCCGGAGAAGCCGTTTCTCGACGACCATCACGCGTTCACGTTCGCGGCCGCCGAACTGGCGCGCCGGGATCGTGCCGGTGAGCTCGACGTCGTCGCCAACCACAGCCTGCACCACCTGCCGATGTCGCTGTCGCGCGCCTACGACGCGCCGGTCGTCACGACGTTGCACACGCCGCCGTTTCCGTGGATGGAGCTCGGCGCTGCCCTCGCCTCGCCGGCGTCGCGGTTCGTCGCGGTGTCGAAAGCCCTCGCGGCGCAGTGGTCGACGGTGACGCGGCAGGTCGTGGCGAACGGTGTCGACGAGTCGCGTTTCGTCCTCGGGCCGGGTGCTGCCGACGGCCGTCTCGCCTGGGTCGGTCGGATCACGCCGGAGAAGGCGCCGCATCTCGCGATCGATGCGGCGCGGATGGCCGGGCGACGGCTGGCTCTTGTCGGGCCGGTCAGCGATGCCGCGTACTTCGAGGCGGAGATCGCGCCGCGGCTCGGGGGTGACGTCGAGCATCTCGGCGCATTGCGGCCGCAGGAGGTGGCGAAGGTCGTCGGGCGGAGCGACGCGTTGTTCGTCACACCGGCATGGGATGAGCCGTTCGGCCTCGTCGCCGTCGAGGGCGCGATGTGCGGGACGCCTGTCATCGCCCTCGCACGAGGTGGTCTCGTCGAGGTGGTGCGACCGGACATGGGTGTCCTCGTCGACGCGTCGAAGAATCCGGTCGTGGATTCGTCTGAGCTCCCGGCAGGAGCCGTGATGGCGGCGCCCGACGACGTGCTCGTCGCGCGACTGGCCTCTGCCGTCACCGAAGTTGACGCTCTCGATCGCGCGGCGGTGCGCGAGTGCGCCGTCCGCCATTTCTCTCTCGATGCCTGCATCGACGGGCATCTCGCGGTGCTGACGGAGGCGGTTGACGCGGCGCGCCGTTCGCAGCCTGCGTCGGGCGCGCGATCCGTCGAACGTCACACACCGCTGGACCCGCTCCCGAGCGACGCCGACGCGCGGCGGCTCGTCATCCGTGAGGACATGAAGCCTCCAGCCGGGGTTCGTCCGGGGGTGAGCGCGCCGAACGGCATGGGCAGCGACGTTGCGGACCGTCCGTTGCTCCCGGGGAGCCTTTCGGGCGACAGCGTCTCAGGCGGCGCCCAACCGGACGCGACAGGGGCGATGTCGTGATGCGCATCGGTTATTACGTGCACCATCACGGGCGGGGGCACGCGACGCGGGCGGGCGTCATCGGTGCCGAACTGACGCGGCGCGGGCACGTCATCACCTATCTCGGCAGCGGCGCACTGCCCGACGGGGATCAGGTCGCGCTCGCGTCGGATGCCGATGAAGCGGATGCACCGTTCGTCGACCCCGATGCGGGTGGGCGTCTGCACTGGGCTCCGCTCGGCGGTGGCTACGCCGAGCGTTCGGCGCAGATCGCGGCGTGGGTGACGCAGGCGCGCCCGGACGTCGTCGTCGTCGACGTCTCCGTCGAGGTGACCGCTCTCGTGCGGCTGCTCGGCGTCCCCGTCGTCGTCGTGGCTCAGCCCGGGCGACGCGACGACGCACCGCATGCGCTGGCGTTCGACCTGGCGGCGGCTGTGCTGGCGCCCTGGCCGGCGCGGCTCGACGTCGCGCCGCACCTCGAACGCCATCGCGACAAGACGGTCGAAGTCGGTGGCCTGTCGCGCTTCGCGGGTCATGCTGCGGGGCCGAACGCTGCGGGCGGTGGTTCGTCGGCATGTGCCTCCCCGAACTCCTCGGAAAGTGTTGCGTCTGGCCCGCGGGCGGACGGTTCCCGCGATGCCGGCGGCTGCGGCGTCGCGGCGGACGTCTCGCAGAGCACTGCACCGGGCGCCGGATCCGGCGGTGCAGCAATAGACGCTGCGGGAGGCCCTTCGCTGGGCGCACGGCGAGGGGCCTCGTCAGATGCCTTGGCGGGCAGCGATTCTGACGGTGCTGCGGTGAACGTTCCGGAGGGCCTTTCGGCGGGCATGCCGAGAGGGGCCTTCTCGGACGCGACATCGCGGGGCGCCCAAGAGATACCAAGGTTGCGTGGTGTGCTCCTCGTCGGCGGCGAGGGCTGGGACGACGCTGAGCTTCCGGGCGCCGTCGAACGCGCTGTGCCGCAGGTCCATTGGCGGACGCCCGACGCCGACCACCCCGTCGAGGTTCTGCTCGCGACGGCTGACGTCGTCGTCACCCACGCGGGGCAGAATGCTCTTGCGGACGTCGCTGCCTTCGGTGTTCCTGCCGTCGTCGTGCCGCAGGAGCGTCCGTTCGACGAGCAGGCCGACATGGCTCGTGCTCTTGACGACGCCGGCATCGCGCGCAGGCTGACTCTGGGTGCGACCGCTGACGAGGTCGCTGCCGGCATCCGTGAACTCCTCGCCGGGGACGACGAGCGATCGACAGGACGTGCGTGGGCGCGCTGGTGCGTCGACGGCGCTGTTGACCGCGCGGCTGACGTCATCGAGGCCGCTGCGCGCGGGGGCGTCGCTGACCTAGCCGCTGGAACTGAGGCCGACGATCTGGGAGGTGCTGTGCGTGGGAGCAGGCACGGCATCGACGATGTTGCGCGCGCAGGTGTCGCAGAGCGAGGCGTCCGCGAAGCCGGGGGCGCTGCGCGTGGAGTCGTCGAGGGCGGCTCCGGCTGGCCAGCCGCTACCGGCGCCGAGACGCCCGCACTCGGTGATGGGACGCTGCCGTGATGACCGACATGGGGTCGGGCCGGACGCTGCCCGTCGCCGTCGTCACTCCGGTGCGGGGGCGTCTGGAGCACCTCGTCAATCAGCGACGGTTCCTCGATGAGGTGGCGCCCGACGTGCGACACGTCATCGTCGCCGTCGACATGCCTGATCTGGGTGACGACCTGCGCGCGGCGGGCGTCATGGGTGAGAGCGTCAGCATCGTGCCCCTCGACGATCACCCGCTGGGCATGCCGACCGCGCGGGCCCGCAACGTCGGCGCGACGGCGGCACTCGATGATGGCGCGGAACTCATCGTCTTCCTCGATGTCGACTGCGTCCCCCTGCCCGGTTTCGTCGATGCGTCGCGTGACGCGCAGCGTCAGCTCGATGCTCGCGGCGAGCGTGCCGTGCTCAACGGCATCGTCACGTATCTGGGGGAGGACGATCGTCTCGACGGTGAATTCCCGGCGGCTGCAAGACGTTTCGTCGCTCCGCATGCTGCGCGCCCCGCGCCGTCGTCGGGTGCGGTCGAGGTCGACGACGACCATCGTCTCCTGTGGTCGCTCGCGTTTGCGCTCGATGCCGACGCCTGGCGCGCGTGCGGCGGTTTCGACGAGCGGTACGTCGGGTACGGCGCGGAGGACACCGACTTCGGCATGCGAGCCCGTGACGCGGGCCTGCGGATGGCGTGGGTCGGCGGCGCGCACGCGTTGCATCAGTGGCATCCGAGCGCGAACCCGCCGCGCCATCACGTCGTCGACATCGTGCGCAACGCGAACCTCTACCGCGAGCGGTGGGGCACCTGGCCGATGGAGGGCTGGTTGCAGGCGTTCGCCGACGAAGGCCTCGTCGAGTGGACCCCTACGTCGTTGTCCCTGGCGTCGCCGCATTGAGCCTTGCGGTGTGCCCGAATGTGGACAGGATTCGCAGGCCTGTCCGAGAATCGCGAATGTGGACGAAAATCGCAGTTGTACACGGCGCGCCGGGGCCATCCTGCGATCTACGTCCCCATCTGCGAATCCCGTCCACATTCGTACCGCGGGGTGACGCATCGCCACCGAGACGAAGAGCGCGGACGGGCCGACTACGCGCCGTCGCCGCCGCCGCTCCGCGGGGAGGCCTCAGCCTGGGCGCTTTCATCGACGCGGATGCGGCTGTACATGAACATGTCCTTGCGCGAATCGCCCACCTGCTGCCAGGAACGCAGCAGTCCTTCGCGTTCGAAACCACAGGCCTCGGCGCAACGCCATGACGCCTCATTCCACGGCTCGACGTAGAGCTCGAGGCGGGCCACGTCTTCGAGCGTCTCGGCCCAACCGCTCAGGATGGCAAGTGCGCGCTTCGCGTAGCCGCGTCCCCGGAACGCCGGCGCCAGCCAGTACCCCGTCGAGGCACGCCCCTGGTGGATGGAGCTGAGCCACAGGCCGATGTTGCCGATGCACTGATCGTGCTGGTCGGTGATGGCGAAGGAGTACCCGGCGCCGGTCCGTAGTCGCTCGTGCTGACGCGCTATGTAACTCAGCGCGTCGTCATGGGAACCGCTCGCGGGGACGGTCGTGATGAGGGGAATCAGCGGGTCGCGGGCAACGCTGCGAACCAGATCCACGTCATCGTTCACGAAAGCGCGAAGGGTGACACGTCCGTCCCCCAGGTTCGGCAGTTCGGCGGGGAGCATGGTCTCACTCTCTCCCCATCGGCGATCAGCGGCAACCGGGTGACATGCCGAAGGCTCAGGATGCGCGGTCAGGGGGTGAGTCTCGCGATACGGTCGGGAAGTTGCCTCGCGGTCTTCGTCCGTGCTGCACATCGCCTGAGCGTTATCGCCCCGATGATCGGAACCTCGAATGTTCTCGCTCGAATCGCCACTGCAGACCGACGCGTGGGCCAATGTCCAACGCAAGCTCGGCAAGCAGACGTCGACACTGCAGGGAGACGGGTGGTCGGCACTGTGCGTCGAGGAGAAGCGCGCGGTCGGCTCCTACCTGTACGTGCCGTACGGGCCGATCTGCCGTGACGCCGGCGCACTCGACGACGCCTTGCGCGCCATCCACGCCCATGCTCGTCGACGGCGAGCCTGGTGGGTTCGCGTCGAGCCGCGCAGCAGCGAACGCGAGGCCCTCTGGTCGGACCTGCCGCTGTGGCGGGACGTGCTCGAGGCAGACAGATTCCACCCGGCGCTGCACGATCACCAACCGAAGCACACTCGCCTCATCGACCTGACTCCGGGCCCGGACGCCATCCTCGCCGCGGCGACGGGCAGCATCCGCACGATTCACCGCAACCACGCGAAGAAGGGCCTGGAGGTGCGGACGAGCCGCAACCCGGACGACGTCACCATCCTCGCCGCGTTCCTGTCGCAGGCTGCGGGGCACAAGCACATCGTCGCCCGCTCGGCCAGCTACCTGCACGCAGTGGCTTCCGCGATGATGCCGGTGGACGCGGCGACCCTCTACTCGACGTGGAAGGACGGCGCCCCGCTGTGCGCCACCCTCGTCTACGACAGCCCCACCCAACGGCTCTTCGCCCACGCCGCGATGCCCGTGGAGCATCGAAAACTGCGTCCGAACCAGCCCCTCATCACGCGCGCGCTGCTCGACGCCCACGACGCAGGCATTCGGACCGCTGACCTCTTCGGCCTCGCACCACCGGACGAGCCGAACCATCCTTGGGCGGGATTCAGCGCCTTCAAGCGTTCCTTCGGTGGCGAGGACGTCACCCACCTCGGCACCTGGGAACGCGACATCGTGCCCGGAGCGCGACGTGCCCTCGAAGCCCGCGAACATCTCGCGGAACGTCGTCAGACGCAGCGGGCTCGAGGCCCGCAGGACAGCGCGGACTCGTCGGCGCCCGTGGCGAGCACCGTGCCGACGACGGTGTCAGCGGAGAACAGCTCGGTGCCGCACTGACGATTGGCCGACGGGTCAACGGCGCGACTGGAGCGTCATAGAGTCCGCGGGGGGGGCGACGGAGCAGCGCTGGTGACCACGACATCGCCGATGTGACGAGGATCCGCAGACCGGGACGCGGCTCGCAGAGGTGGACGAAAATCGCGAATTTCGTGCACATTAAGGCACGCGACGTATGTCGCTCACAGACGCGCCAGGGGCGACGTCGCGTCAACGAGTGGGAATGCTGGCGCGGTAGATCTCGGAGTGAACGCGTGCTCCGGCATCGCGTTCGTCGCGGCGTTCGGCGACGTCGGCCGGGGCAGCGCGCCCTTGGTCGACGGCGACCAGGATCGTGTCGGCAAGCCTGCGAGCGTCGACGGTGGCGTCCTCACTGGCGGCATCACCGTCCTCGGCCTCATCGCCCCTGCCCGCGAGATCGTAGAGGACGGGCGCGTGCTGTTCGCCGTAGAACCCGATGTTCGGTGCCACGACGCGCACGCCGAGGTCGTGACACATCTCGATCCACCCCGAGTGGGTGCCCCAGACGTTCGCCATGACGCTGACGTCGAGGCCGCCGACGAACGCGAACAGCGTCGCGTCATCCATCGGCTCGTGCAGGACGAGCGTGATGGCGCCGCGCGCCGCCAGCGCCTCGGCGCGCTCGACGACGCAGGCGTCGTGACCGCGATCGGTCGGGTCCGCAACGGCGCGGTGCATCGTCACGACGATCTCGACGTCAGGCCGCTCATCGGCGACGAGGGCGAGCGCGTCGAGCGCTCCCGCTGCGTCGACGTTCGTGCGAAGACTCTTGAGGTGCAAGCCGATTCGCCGACGATCATTTCGCGCGGGCGCCGCTGTGCTGTCGTCGCTCGACCGCGCGTCGGCGCGGTTCGTCCGAGAGGAAGTGTCATCGAGCAGGAGCGTGGCCATCACGTCCAGCGGCACGATGTGCGGGTGGTGCACGACGACGGCGTCGCGACCCCAGCGAGCCTGGATCGCATCAGCCGCGCCCTGGGTCAGCGTGATGACGGCGTCAGCCGCCGGCACGAGCGCGTCGAGTCGGCTGAGCTGCGCCGCCGGGTCCTTGATGTGCGGGTTGCGCAGGTCGTGCACCGTGACGACGACGCCCTTGCCCAGCTCGTGCGCCACCTCGACGACCTCGCGCAGGTGCTCAGGGCTGAACGACTCGAACCCGAAGTGGACGTGCAGCACGTCGAATTCGCCGGCATGCTCGCGTAGCCAGGCCGGATCGAGGATGCGCGGCGGCCACCAGCGCGTCGAGCCGTCGTCAGCGATGACGAGCGGGTCGGGCAGGCGGATCACCTCGTCGCACCCGTCGCCTGGTGTCTCGCCGGTCGGGGAGAGGTGCGCGACGTAGGAGTGATCGGCCGGAACCGACGCGACACGAATCATGGCTTCTCCTGGAGGCGATCTCATCGGCTACGACACTGAGCACGACACAGTGAACGCGACCGAGGGCGGGCGCCGTCACCCTACCCGCAGGCTCGCCCGTTGACGGATCATCGTTGCCCGGATTCGCGTCATGTTCGACGCCAATCCGGGCAACGATCGTCCCTCGGCCTGACAAGTGCATCGCGCATCTGCAGTCAGACGGTGCCGCCGACATGAGCCAGGCCCCGGGGAGGCGGCGCGAGGCAGCCCCGTCTTCATCGGCGCGGGCATGTCAGACGTGCTCCGGTGGACACGCGGCGGCGTGGGCCGTCACAGTGGGCGGGTGAGTGAACCCGAGCGCACCCCGGACGGTCGCTACATCGTCGTGAACGGTCGACGCTGGCGCGCGTCCGACCCCGGCATCCCGCCGAAGCTGCGGCAAGAACTCGTCGACGAACTGATGGCCGCCCGTCGCCTCGTGCGCACGGACGCCGAGCACGCCCGACCGCGCGTGCAGGCGGCCAAGATCGCTCTCGGCGAACGGGGCTACGAATGGTGGACTACTCCGTCCGACGACGAACGCGACGTCCGCATCGAAGCGACGATCCGCGCGCTGCTGCGTCATCGCGCCGGCAAGAGCATCTGCCCCAGCGACGTCGCGCGCGTGGTCGGCAGCGGCGCGCACACTGACATCCATGGCGGCGGTATTTCGCAGGCTAGTGGCCACGAGACGGCGACCCAAGTCGGAGGCGAGTCGACCACTACCGGGGGCAGCGATGCGACGAACGGCGATGACGGGTGGCGCGACCTCATGCCCGCCGTCCGCGCCGTGACGCATCGAATGCGAGCGGCAGGCGAGGTGCTCGTCACCCAGAAGGGCAAGGCCGTCGACGAGACAGCTCGCGGGCCCGTCAGGATCATCTTTGCCGACGGTGGCGCTGACGATGACATTCGTGGTGACGCTGGGGAGCGCCCCACGTCGTGATGTTCCCCGACATCGCGTCGCTGCCGACGCGATGTCGGGCGAAAATCGCTGACGCTCAGTCTGACGACGGGCGTATCACTCGAGATCCGCCGCGACCGTCCCCCGACGCCGCCGTGAGTGTCAGCCTGGCACCACAGGTTGACATCCACCGTAGATCGCAGAGGGGGGACACCCACGTCAAGGGCGTCGGGCGGCCGATCTCACTACACGACGTGCGGCAGGACGAACAGCATGAGCATCGACCACGTCAGGTGCGTGACGATCGGCCCCGCGAGCGAGCCCGACTGCTGACGCAGGACGGCGACGACGAAGCCGAGCATCGCCGCGGCGAGTGCGAGCAGCGGAATGCCGGTCAGGGCCGTGACGGCGGTGTAGGCGACCGTCGTCCACAGCACGCGCTTCCTCGGCGACAGCACGCGCCAGAGCCCGCCTCGGTAGAACACCTCCTCGGCGATGCCGTTGACGGCCGTCGTCAGTGCGACGATCGGCAGGCTGCCCTTGCGGGCATGGTCGAGCAGGTGCGAGACGGGGTCGCGCAGCGCCGGGATGAAGCGCACGAGAAACGCGCCGACGACGAACAACAGCGCCAACGCGATGCCGATGCCGAACGCCTCGAGCAGTTCGCGTCCGTCAGCGCGCCAGCGCAGCCTGGTCGCCCCGACCCGGCCGGCCGCGAAGATCCCCGCTCCGTAGATGACGGCGACGAGGAACGTCGCCGGGTAGAACAGGGCCTGCCCCGGCTCGAGATTGAGCGACCACGACAGTGCGACGGCGGCCGCGACGCCCGTCGCGCCGATGATCACCCGCGTCGCCCCGAGACGATGCTCGGGCACGGGATCGGTTGCGGCGTCACGTAGTTCGACGTCGCGTGCCCCTGCGAGCGCGGCGCCGAAGACGTGGCGAGGTGAGCGGTGCGATGTCGCCATCAGCGTCCCGGGTTGCGACGGGCGATGACGGCGCTGAGGACGGTGGCGAACCCCGTCCACGCCGCGTACGGCGCGAGCACGACGCCCTTCTCCGGCGAGGCCTTGTGCGCGCGGCGCACGAGGTCGGCCGAGCTGGCGGCGAGCACCGCAGCCTCCAGCACCGCCGGACGCAGCTTCTTCGCGGCGAAGAACGTGCCGTTCCAGCCGACGTTGAGGGCCAGGTTCGCGGCGAGCGCCGCGATGTACGCCCGCTGTTCCTTGGTGCGGCCCGTCTCGGCGAGGTCGGCGATCGTCAGGCTCGAGATGAGCGCGAGGTCGGTGTAGAGCGCGCTCCACACGATCGGGAACGCGGCGGGCGGCGGCTGGATCGCCGGCTTGCGCAGCGTGCGGTACCACGCCGACTTCGGGTCGGTCAGCAGCGAGCCGGCGACGGCGGTCGCGGCGACGGCGGCGGACGTCAGCCCGAGCGTGCGTACCCAGCGCGAGGTGTCGAGGTCCTTCACGGCCGCGCGCACGGCATCCTCGAACGTCGTGTGACCGCCCGGAGGTGCGCCGACGAGGTCGTCGAGGTCGCGTTCGTGGACGACGGTGTCGTGCTGCAGGCTGCCGATGAGCGGCGCCGCCAGGCTGCTGGAGACGGGCGTCACGAGGCCGATCCAGTGCCCGGCGAGTCCGGCCGTCGTCACCGGCGCGGTGCCCACGATGCGCGGCAGCCAGCGCTTCGTCGCCTTCGCGTAGCGCTTCATCATGTCGCCGTACGGCATCGGTTCGGGGCCGCCGATGTCGAAGGTGCGGCTGACGTCGGCGGGCAGGTCGGCGGCACCGACGAGATAGTGCACGGCGTCGGCGACGGCGATCGGCTGGATGCGGTTCTTGATCCACTTCGGCGCGATCGCGCCGGGCAGGCGCTCGCTGAGGTTGCGCAGCATGATGAATGACGACGACTCGTCACCGATGACGACGCCCGCCTGCAGCGCCGCCGTCGGAACGCCGGAGTCGATGAGCACGTGGCCCACCTCGACGCGCGAGCGCAGGTGGTCGGACAACTGCTCGACGTCCTCGTCGTCCGGGTGCAGGCCACCGAGGTAGACGATGCGCGAGACGCCGGCGTCGCGGGCGGCGTCGGCGAACGTCGAGGCCATCTCCTTCTCCTCGGAGACGAAGTCGTCGGACGTGCTCATCGAGTGCAGCAGGTACCAGGCGACGTCGACGTCCTGCATGGCGCGCGCGACGTCGGAGGCCTCGGACGCGTCACCCTCGACGACCTCGACGTGCTCGCCCCACGGCAGCGCACGCACCTTCTTCTCGCTGCGGCTGAGCACGCGCACGCGCCATCCCCGCTCGACGAGTTCAGCGGCCACCTGGCCGCCGACGTATCCGGTGGCCCCGGTGACGAGGGCGAGGCGAGAGGTCATGAAGTCCATCCGTTTCATCGAGGAATGCGCGTGGATCACGTTGGAATTTCAGGATAGTCGTACCTGACGTCGGCGTCAGCGGCGCCGGTCACAGCGGGGTTGCTCAGCGCGGGCGTCAGCTGCGCCGCTCATGCGGGCGCACCTGAGCGCCGCGGTGCGTGGGGAACGGTTCGCCGTCATTCCAGCCTGCCGGCGCCCAGAGGGGGCTGGGCGGCTGCGGCCTACACTCCTCGACGTGTCCGAACCTCAGGGCGAGCCCTCGCACCCGCCGCTCCGAGTCGAGCGCCGCTCGGCTCGGCGCGAGCGTTCGGCGGCGGCATTGCTCGTCCTCGGGCTCGTGCTGTGCGTGGGCGCGTACGTCGCGGCGGTGCATGCTCGGGGTGCGTCGTTCTCCTGGCGGCGCGCGATGATCAGCGACCTCGGACGCACGATCTGCCGCGACTGGCACGGATTCTGGGTCTGCTCGCCGCGCGCCGACCTCTTCAACGTCGCCGTGGGCGTCGCAGGAGCCTGCATCCTGACGGCGGGGGTTCTGACGCACGATCGACTCGGACGATTGCTGACGGCGGCGCTCGTCTGCCTCGGCGTCGGACTCGTGTGGGTCGCGGTCTTTCCCGCTGACGGAGCCATCGGGGTGCACATGGTGGGCGGCGTGCTCGCGCTGCCGGCGCCGTCCGTCCTGTTGCTCGCACATGGGCTGGTGGGGGTGCGGTCGGCCGACTCACGAGGGGATCACGATCGGTTCGCGAGCGAGCGCGAGCCCCGTCACACGCTGACGCGCGCGCTCGGGGCGCTGGGTGCCGTGTCGTCGCTCATGAGTCTCGACCACGTCATGCCGGCGCCGGCGCTCATCCCGCGCGGGGTGGCGGAGGGCGTCTCGCTGCTGGCGCTCGCAGTTGCTCTCGTCGTCGTGGCGTTCGACCTGCTGCGACGCCCGCGCGACATCACCGCACCCTGACACACCCCGCCTCCCTCGATGTTGCCCGGGTGTCACGGCGCCCGCGCCCCAAGAAGTGGGCAACATCGCGGCCTTGGACGCGCGCCGCGCCACACGAGGAGTAGGGGAGTGCGCCTCAACCGCCGAGGCGGCGCAACGTCGGCCAGACGGCGCCCCATCCTCCTCGCGGGTCGGAACATCGCAGCATCGTCGTGCCGTCGAGGCCGAACGGGTCGTGCGGCGCGATGAGCCGTCCAGCGGGGTCGCAGCGTGTGAACGCCGCACGGATGCGGTGCTCGTCCCCACCGACGGCGAGGACGTCGTGCGTGTCCCCGTCGCTGCGTGGCGGCCCGAGGCTCCAGAGCGCGTTGTGCCACGAGGCAACGTCGGCACGCGGCACCCCGAGCGCAGGGCCGTACTGATGTGCAGCTCCGGCGAGGGCATACGAATCGGTGACGATGGCCGCACCCGTCGGACGGGCTGTCGCCATCTGGGCGGCGAGTGACGGCCAGTCGGTCTGGTCGCGCTGCATGGGGTCGAGGGCGGAGACGATGGAGAACGCCGGTGACGAAGCGGGCACGATCGGTAGGCAGATGAGGGCTGCGACGACGGCGTTCGCCGTCACGACGATGGGCGCGCGCCGCCACACGTGCTCCTCGTCCACAGCCGCCCGCGCCCAACCGACCGCGACAAGCGGAAAGAACACCGCGACCGCGTAGTAGGGCTGCGCAGGGGAGACGAGCGCTAACACAAGGACGATCGCGGCCATGACGGCGAACACCGGCCCGGTGCGCTGTTGTGGTGGGTCCGGGGCGATGCGGCCGGCGTGACCGTCGTCGGTGGAGAAAGGATCGTTCGTGACGCCGCCGAACGCCTTGACGCGGGCGTCGTCAGCGGGACCGCTGCGCCAGCCGCCCGCCTCGACGCGCCCACCGCCGTCGTGGCCGTCGTCAGCTCCGGGGTGGGCGGCGCGACGACTTCCCGGGCGCCACCACAACCCCCGCCACGCGACCTGCACGAACGGCGGTCCGACGAACACGACGAGCAGTGGCACGACGAGCCACCGGTTGAGTGCCCCATGACGGGCGACGAGGTCGGCCGAGACGTCGAGCATCGGCACGCCGTGAACGATCTGCGCCCCCACCTGGAACCCGCCGACCGCGACGAGCAACGCGGCGCCGCACCAGGCGTCACGGGTGCGCAGCACCCACCGGGCGCACGCGGCGAGCGCGACGAAGGCCGCCGCGACGAGCACGAGGACGAGCAGCTTGTTCCAGCACGCCACCCCAGCCGCCGCGCCGGCCCACGTCAGCGCATGGCGACGCCCCGTCAGCGCAGCGACGACACCGAGCACGACGAGCTGCCACGCGAGCAGATCGAGGCTCGCCGTCAGCATGACGTGCCCCATGAGCAGCGGATAGACGGTGAACGCATGCGCCCACGCGGCGATGCGCTGCACCCTCACATCAGCGCCGAGAAGCCGCGGAAACAGCCCCGCGACGAGCGCGCCCGCCCCCGCCGCGAGCGCGGCCGGCAGCCGTTGCACCCACACCGCGTCACTCACCGACGCCGCTGCGTGCGCGAGCCAGACGGTGAGCGGCGGCTGATCGTCGTACCACCACGCGGGCGGCAACATGCGAAAGTACAGCTCGTCGCCGTGAAAACCGTGGCGCGACGACGTCGCGAGCAGCACGATCATGACGGCCAGCGCTGCCGGAGCACCGGGGCGCCACCACGGCTGCGCCTCGACGAACCGCGCCGACACACGCCACCTCGATGAACTCGACGCGGACGGCGTCATGTCATGCCCCGCCGACGAACTGTTCGATGGCGGCGACGGCCACGCCCGCGCCGTCCTCGGTCGCCACCTGACGTCCGAGATCCACTGCACGCTCGCGCATTCCAGCACTCATCGCCGCGCGCAGCCGACGCGTCAGCAACCCCGCGGTGAGCAATCGACGCGGCAGCGGCGCGGGTGCGAGGTCGAGCGTGTGGAGGCGGTGCGCCCAGTGGTACTGGTCGGCGAAGTGCGGGACGACGACGCTGGGCGCGCCCGCGGCGAGCGCGGTACCCGTCGTCCCCGACCCGCCGTGGTGGACGACGGCGCGCACCTGCGCGAACAGCGCGTGGTGCGGCTCGTCATCGATGCCGACGACGACGCCATCCGCCTCGCGCGGCGCACCGTCGAGCTGGACGAGCGCGCGCACGCCGAGTCTCCGGCACGCCTCGGTGACGACGTCGACGACGCGGCCCGGTGAGTTCTGGTGCATCGAGCCGAACCCGACGGCGATCCACTCGTCGCCGGAGGCGAGCAGCGCCCGGGTGCGCTCCGACAAGCCCTCGTGCGGCGCCTCGCGCCACCACCCCGTGACGACAGTGCGGGAGTCGTCCACCGGCTCGGCGAGCAGCGGGCTGTACGCGTGCAGCGAGCCAAGAGTCGCCGTCGTCAGGCCCGTGGGGTGGGCGGCGCGCAGGTCGAGTCGGCCGTCGGCCCATCCGCCGTCGACGCCCGCGAAGTACGGTTCGACGCGCCGCAGCGCTCCACGCGCGCGACGCCGCACACCGGTGGGCAGCGTCCACGCGTACGGCAGCAGCGGCATCGGCCCGTCGAGCGTGTCGAACTCGGGCCACAGGTGCGCGCGGACGACGGGGACGTCGGCGCGCATCGCCTCGTCGACGGCGGCGATGGCGAAGCTGGAGGCGACGAGGACGTCGGCGCCCGCGAGCGCCTCACGCGTGGTCGGCCCGAACGACTGCAGGAACTCGGCGAACACGTTGCGCGTGCGGTTGAGCGCGCGCAGATCACCACGCCGCAGTGCGGTGCCCGCCGGGCCGGCGAGGAGGGCGCCCGGATCGCTCGCCACCGTCACGACGCGCGGGCCGTCAGGCATGACGTGCGCGAGCGACGCGTGGGTGACGACGGTGACGTCGTGCCCACGGGCGACGAGACGCGCGGCGAGCACCCCGAACGGGACGGCGTCGCCGCGGCTGCCGGCGGCGGCGATGACGACCCTCATGCAGCTTGCTCCGACGGGTGAACGCACGGGGTTTCGGTGCTCGCGTCGCGTTCGCGCGGGCGTCGGAATCGCATGGCACACCTTCGAATAGCCGGACGGGTGCCCTCATCGTAGTGCCGCCACGACGGCACGAACGGGCCCGCAGAGTCGCCGCGGCACGGTCGCGAACGCCAACCCCCATGGTCGAATTCCGTGATTTTCCAACGCCTCCGGGGCGCTCGCATCGGCGCGTCGGCGGCTATGCTCATGGTTCGGACCCGCGAGCAGGTCCCCCTCACCTGCGACCGGCCGATGGACGTTCACACCCCGCCACCCGTGGAGGCACTCGTGACAGACCCCGAGGCCCTCCTCACGCATGGCTACCGCCAGGCGCGCGACATCACCCGCATGCACGGCACGACGTACTACTGGGGGACGCTGTTCCTGCCGCCGCAGCAGCGCCGCGACGTCTACGGCCTGTACGCCCTGTGCCGCCTGGCCGACGACATCGTCGACGAGCCCGAGGAGGCCACCGGGCACGGCCTCGACGCATCGTTGCCGCCGGGGGAGCGTCTCGCGCAGTTCGAACAGCGCTTCCAGGCCGACCTCGCCGCGGGGCGCAGCGACGACCCGTTGTTCGCCGCCATCGTCGACACCGCCCGGCGTCTCGACCTCGATTCCGGTTGCTACGACCGCTTCTTCGGCGCCATGCAGCTCGATCTCGTCCGCACGTCGTGGGCGTCGTGGCCTCAGCTGCGCGACGAGTACATGGAGGGCTCGGCCGCCGTCATCGGCGAGATGATGCTGCCTGTGCTGCGCCCGCGCTCGCGGGAGGCCGCGTTCGCTCCGGCCCGCGCGCTGGGGCTCGCGTTCCAGCTGACGAACTTCCTGCGCGATGTCGGCGAAGACCTCGAACGCGGTCGCGTCTACCTGCCCGCCGACGAACTCGCCGCGCACGGCGCCGACCCGTGGCTGCGCCGCGTCACCTCGCAGTGGCGCGCGTTCATGGCCGAGCAGATCGCCCGAAACCGCGCGCTGTTCCACGACGCCGAAGCCGGTCTGCCGCACCTGCCTGCCTCGTCGCGACGGTGCGTCGGCGCGGCGCTCGCGATGTACTCACGCATCCTGTGCCTCATCGAGGCGGCCGACTACGACGTGTTCAGCACGCGCCACCGCGTCTCCGCAGCACGCAAGAGCGCCATCGCGGGAGCCGTCGTCGTCACCGGACGCGCCCGAACTGCGGCGCCGGTCGCGCCCTCGTCATCGGCCGTGGCGAACGAGCCGGCCGTGACGTCATCCGCGTCATGAGCGAGGTGCACCCGACGATGGAGACCGGCTCGACCCACCGCACCCCCTCGCCCACCGAAACTCGCCGAAGGAGCCGCAGATGAGACGCCCGCCCCGCAACCGCGCCGAACTGCGTGCCGAGATCGCGCGGCGCAACCCGATCCGACGCGTCCCGCAGCCGCCGGAGGAGCAGATTCGCTCGACGTGGCGTCAGGCCGCGGTGCCCCGCATCGAGCGGATGCTGGCGCGCGCCCTCGCCCAGGACGCGGGTGGCTGGCACGTCGCGGCGGCGAGCACGGACGTCGTCGCGGGGCGTTCGACGGTGCGCACGATCCTCGGACGCGAGATCGCGTTGTGGCGCGGCACCGACGGCTCGGCGCTCGCGGGGCCGGGCGCGTGCCCGCACATGGGTGCGCTGCTGGAGAACTGCCACACCGATGACGGCGACGTGCTGTGCCGCTGGCACGGGCTGCGGCTGCCGAGCGAGTGGCCGGGCGAATGGCTCACCTACCCCGCGCACGACGACGGCGTCCTGTTCTGGGTGCGGTTGCCCAGCGACGGCGAGACGCCGAGCGATGCGCCGGTGCTGCCCCCGCGCGCTCCACTCGACGAGGCGCTCGTCGCGGTCTACACGCGTGAAGCGCGCTGCGAGACGTCCGACGTCATCGCGAATCGCCTCGACCCGTGGCACGGGGCCTGGTTCCACCCATACGCGTTCAGCCACCTCGTCGTCGACGAGGACGCGAGCGACGACGACTGCCTCGTCACCGACGTGACGTTCCGCCTCAACCACACCTACGGCGTTCCGGTGCGCGCGGCGTTCACGTGCGCCGACAGCCGCACGATCACGATGACGATCATCGACGGCGAGGGCGTCGGCAGCACCGTCGAGACCCACGCGACGTGCGTGCAGCCGGCGAGCGCCGAGCAGCCGGCTCGCAGCGTCATTCACGAGGCGACGATCGCGCACTCCGAGCGCCCCGGTTTCCGTGCGGCGCGGGCATTCGCGCCGCTCATCCGCCCGCTCGTGCTGCGCACGCAGGGCCAGTTGTGGGTCGACGACCTCGAGTACGCGGAGCGTCGCTACGAACTGCGTTCGGGTTTCGCGAGGGACGGGCAGTCGTGACGGCGGCCGACGTCGTGGTGGGGTGGGCGACATGAGCCTGCCCGCGTCCTGGGATCCCTATCAGTACCTGCTGCTCATGGGTGGATGCCTGCTCATCACGCTGCCGCTCGAACTCGTCCTGCGCGCCCGCGTGTACTCACGCCCGCGACGGTTGCTCGCGGCGCTGCTGCCCGTCGTCGTGCTGTTCAGTGTGTGGGACATCGTCGGGATCGTGCGCGATCACTGGTCGTACTCGCCGCGGTTCACGTCGGGTTGGGATGTGCCGCTCACCCCGATGCCGATCGAGGAGCTCGTGTTCTTCGTCGTCATCCCGATCTGCGGGCTGCTGACGTACGGAGCCGTCGGGTTCTGCCTGCGCCTGCTCGCCTCGTGGCGCTCGAGCGGGAGCGCGAGAAGTGCTCTCGCCCGGGTCGATTCGGACGGGCGGGCGGGCGAGGGACGCCATGTGGCGGCTGATGGCTCGTCCGCGCGAGGCGATCATCGCCCGTCGAGGGAGGTGTGACGTGCCCGAGTACACCGTGCTGACCGTCGCGTCGATGATCGGCGTCGTCGCTCTCGAAGGGCGTTGGCGCACCGGCATCTTCACCTCGGCGCGCTACTGGTGCTCGATGGTCATCGTGTTCGCGTTCCAGATCCTCGTCGACGGCTGGCTGACGAAGCTGAGCGACCCGATCGTCCTCTACGGGCGCGATCAGTTCCTCGGCATCCGCTTTCCGTGGGACATCCCGATCGAGGACTTCGGGTTCGGCTTCTCGATGGTGACGCTGACGATCCTGCTGTGGGAACACCACGGCCGCCGCCGAAAGGAGAACGCACGATGAGCGCGACGATCGAGGCCTTCACGGCGGGGCTGCGACGGGTGCCGCCGTGGCGCCCCGGACGTGATGCGGCGGCCGAACGGCATGAGCCTGACGGTCGGGGCGGCCCTGCTGCGTCGAGGGTGGCGGACGCCGCGGCCCCCCACGTCGTCGTCGTGGGTGGTGGGATCGCCGGCATCAGCGCCGCCGTCGGGCTGGCAGAGCGCGGCGTGCGCGTCACGCTCATCGAGGCGGAGAGCAGCCTCGGTGGCCGAGTGCGCAGCTGGCCCGTCGACGTGCCGACCCGGGGCGCTGACGCGTCGGGCGCCCCGGACGATCGAGCGACGATGAGCCGCGGGTTTCACGCGTTCTTCCGCCAGTACTACAACCTGCGCGCGCTGCTGCGCCGCGTCGACCCGAGCCTCGAATGCTTGCGCCCCGTCGACGACTACCCGCTGCGTCACGCGGACGGTACGCAGGATTCGTTCACGCAGATCGCGACGCGGCCGCCGCTCAACTTCCTGTCGTTCGTCGCCCGCAGCCCCTCGTTCGGTCTGCGCGACCTGACGCGCGTTGACGCCGACCGCGCCCTCGACCTGCTCGACGTCGATTTCCCCGCCACGTATTCGCGCTACGACGGGGTGAGCGCCGCCGACGCCCTCGACGCGCTGCGGTTCCCCGAACGCATGCGCTCGCTCGCGCTCGAGGTGTTCGCACGCAGCTTCTTCGCCGGCCCGCGCGACTTCTCCGCCGGCGAACTCGTCGCCATGTTCCACATGTACTTCCTCGGTTCCGGCGAGGGGCTGCTGTTCGACGTCAGCCGCGACGACTTCGACACGACGATGTGGCGACCGCTGCGCTCCTACCTCGAGGACCTCGGCGCGCACGTCGTGACGGGTTGTCGCGTCGAGTCGATCGAGCGCGACGGCGAGGGTTTCCGTGTCAGCGCCGGCGCGGCTGCGGGTGCGGCGGGTACCGACGAGGCGAGTCGCGGCCGCCTTGACTTCGCCATTGACCGTGACGATGCCCATGGCTCGCTCCGCGCCGACGCCGTCGTCATCGCGACGAGTCGTGACGTGCTGCAGCGTCTCGTCGACGGCACCGACCTCGGCGACGAGGCCTGGCGTGCGTCCGTGCTGACCGGGGAGATGGCGCCTCGTTTCATCGTGCAGCGACTGTGGTTCGACTGCCCCGTCGCGGCGGGCAGCACGCCGTTCGTCGGCACGGCCGCGTACGGCCATCTCGACAACGTCTCTCTCGTCCACGACCTCGAGGACGGCGCCGCGCAGTGGGCCGAGCGGTGCTGCGGCAGCGTCGTCGAACTGCATGCTTACGCGGTGCCCGACGACGTCACCGATGACGAAGTGCTCGCCGACCTACGACATCAGCTCGAGCGCCTGCACCCTGAGCTCACCGGGTGCGAGCCGGTGCACGAGGAGGTGCTCGTCGAGGCCGACTGCCCCCTCGCCGGTACGGACGAGTGGGCCGCGCGCCCGGGCGTCGTCACGCCGCAGCCGAAGCTCGTCCTCGCCGGTGACGGCGTGCGCTGCGAGCTGCCCGTCGCGCTCATGGAGCGGGCGGCGACGACCGGTTTCCAGGCCGCGAACGCGTTGCTGCGCCACTGGGGGTTGCCCGGGCACGAGCTGTGGAGCGTGCCGACGCGGGCGCGGTTCCCGCGGTCGCTGCGCGCCACCCGTGCGGCGCTGCGCCTGCGCGAGCGTGGCCTCACGACGGTAGGTCGCGATTCGTCAGGGCGTGGCCGATGAGCGGACGGCAGAACGACGTCGCCCCCGACGCCGGACGTTCCGGGCTCGAAGGACTCGGGCGCGAGCGGCGCGCCGCGGGACGCTGCGACACCGAGAGTCGAGATGGAGGACGCCGCAGCGACGCGTGCCGTCTCACCGATGCCGCCAGCTTTCTCGACGCCGTGCAGGCGCGCTTGGCCGAGAGCCTTGCCTTCGCGGCCGACGCCGGCGGTGTGGTGACGGCCGGACTGCCCTCGTCAGCGCTGGTCGAGGCATCGTCGCTCGAGACGCTCGTGCGTGATCTTCTCGCAGCCGGCGGCAAACTCGTGCGGCCCCGGCTCGTCCGCCTCGGGTACCTGGCGGCGCGCGA
Source organism: Dermacoccus sp. CCH2-D9 (assembly GCF_001556795.1). NCBI lineage: Bacteria > Bacillati > Actinomycetota > Actinomycetes > Micrococcales > Dermacoccaceae > Dermacoccus > Dermacoccus sp. CCH2-D9. The sequence continues at coordinate 6,492 of NZ_LSJT01000041.1, read as the reverse complement.
GTGCACCAACCCCGACGACGACCCCGCGACCACCGACGCTGTCGTTCGTGTCGCTGCGGCGTTCGAGTTGTTGCACCTGTTCGGGTTGCTGCAGGACGACGTCATGGATGCCTCTGACACGCGACGCGGCACTCCGACCGCGCACCACCAGGTGAGAGCCGCCGCAGCTCAGCCCGACGGCCCCGACGCTGCGCGCCTCGGCGACAGCGTCGCCGTTCTCGCCGGTGATCTCGCGTTCGCGCTCGCGAACCGCCTCGTCCGCGCTCTGCCGGAGCACGTGGCCGACGCGTGGGACGCAGCGGTCGTCGAGCTCGTCACCGGCCAGCGGCTCGACCTCGTCTTCGCCGCCGAGGCACGCCTCGACGAGGTGAGCACACGCCGCGTCGCGCACGCAAAGTCGGGCGCGTACACGGTGCAGCGCCCCCTCGAGATCGGCGCGTTGCTCGCCGGCGAGAGCGCGCCACCGGCGTGGCTGAGCCGATTCGGCGCCGCGCTCGGTGAGGCGTTCGCGCTCGCCGACGACATCATCGGCCTGTGGGGCGAACCCGCCGTCACGGGCAAACCGGCGGGCGAGGATCTGCGCGAACGCAAGCCGACGACCGTCCTCGGCCTCGCCGACTCGGCCCTCGACGGCGAGCTGACGCGACGCCTGGCGCCGGGTCGCGAACCACTCGACGAGGCCGAGACACACACCTGGTTGCAGCGCCTCGACGCGGCGGGCGTGCGCGCGCAGGCCGTCGCCCGCATCGCCGATCGCCACGCTGATGCCCTCGATGCTCTCGCGGCGCTGCCGCAGGGCGCGGTGCGTGACGAACTCACGCGTTTCGCCGACGAACTGGCGGTGCGCGATGCGTGAACGTCGTCAGGATCATCCAGCACCTCACGCCGACGACTCGAAAGAAGCACCCCCGATGCGCGAGACGCCGATGATCGACGCGCCCGGCAAGCCAGCGGAAGCGACGTTCGGTGCCGCGCCCGCCGCTCCTACTACGGGTGTGCCGGCCGCGACCGACGACGTCGTCGTCCTGCTCGACGATGACGGCGCCGCGATCGGCACGTGCCCGCGCGCCGAGGTGCACACCCGTGACACGCCGCTGCATCGCGCCTTCTCGAGCTACCTGCTCGACGACGCGGGTCGCCTGCTGCTCACCCGTCGCGCGCTGACGAAGGTCGCGTGGCCGGGTGTGTGGACGAACACCTGTTGCGGGCATCCGCGCCCCGACGAACCCACGCAGGACGCGGTGAGCCGGCGCGTGCGTGAAGAGCTCGGGCTGGATGTGACGCAGTTGCGCGTCGTCCTGCCGAGCTACCGTTACCGTGCGGTCGACGCGTCCGGCATCGTCGAGCACGAGATCTGCCCGGTGCTGGTGGGGCGCATCGACCAGGCGCAGCTCGAACCGCACCCCGACGAGGTATGCGAGTGGGCCTGGATCGCCTGGCCCGACGCGGTCCACCTCGCGCGTCGCACTCCGGCGCTGCTCAGCCCGTGGGCGGCCGAGCAGATCGTGCTGCTCGCCGAGCAGCTGGGGGAGAACGGCCTCTCGCCGCTCGCGCTCCCGCACGATGAGACCGCGCACGAGCACACGCAGCACGAAGAACACGAACCCCTCGATGAGAAGGATCTCGCATGAGTCGCGTCGTCGTCATCGGAGCCGGCCTCGCCGGCCTGGCCGCAGCCTGTCATCTGCGCGGCGCCGGGCACGACGTCGTCATCGTCGAGAAGCAGGCGCAGGCGGGTGGGCGTGGCATCCGCCTCGAGCGGGACGGGTTCACGTTCGACACCGGCCCGACCGTCCTGACGATGATCGACCTCGTCGACGAAGCCCTCGCGCAGATCGGCGTGGGCGTACACGATGTGCTCGACCTGACGCTGCTCGACCCCGCCTACCGCGCCTGCTACGCGGACGGTTCGACGATCTTCGTCCGCCACGGCCACGAGGCGATGCGCGAGGAGATCGCGCGCGAGTGCGGCGCGAAGGACGCAGCGGCGTTCGACGACTTCGTCGCGTGGCTGCGGCGGCTCTACGAGGTCGAGATGCCGCACTTCATCGACGCGAACTTCGACTCACCCCTCGACCTGCTACGCAACCCGGCTGCAGCCGCGCGGCTCGTGAGGCTCGGCGGGTTCCGTCACCTCGGGCCCGTCATCCGCGAGCGCTTCGACGACGAACGCCTGCACCGCATCTTCTCGTTCCAGGCGATGTATGCAGGTCTCGCGCCGGAGAAGGCGCTCGCGCTGTACGCCGTCATCACGTACATGGACTCGATCGAGGGTGTCTGGTTCCCGGCCGGCGGCATGCGCGAGGTGCCCGAGGCGATGGCGCGTGCGCTCGGGCGCGCAGGCGTCGAACAGCGCTACGACACGACGGTGACGCGCATCCTCACCCGCGCTGACGGCGCCGTCGCCGGGGTCGAGATGTCCGGCCCGAGTGGTGACGAGCGGCTGCCGTGTGACGCGATCGTCTGCACGACCGACCTGCCCATCGCCTACCGCACGCTGCTCGACGACCTCGAACCGCCGGCCGTCCTGAAGCGTGCGACGTACTCGCCGTCCGCGGTCGTCTGGCACCTCGGGGTCGAGGGTGTGCCGAGCGACGCCGCGCACCACAACATCCACTTCGGCACGGCGTGGGAGGAGTCGTTCGACGATCTGCTCGTGCGCGGCACGCGGATGCAGGACCCGTCGCGGCTCGTCACCATTCCGTCTCGTGACGACGCCACCGCCGCGCCGGAGGGTTGTTCGACGTTGTACGTCCTCGAGCCCGCACCCAACCTCGACGTCGGGCGTGTCGACTGGGCGGCCGAGCGGCCGCGCATGAAGGAGGAACTGCTCGCTTTCCTCGATGACGCCGGCTACCCGACGACGATCGTCACCGACGAGTTCGTCGATCCCACCGACTGGCAGGCGCAGGGTATGGCCGCGGGAACGCCGTTCGCGCTCAGCCACACGTTCCTGCAGACCGGCCCGTTCCGCCCGCCGAACGTCGAACGCCGCCGCCCCGGCGTATTCTTCGCCGGTTCCGGCACCGTGCCGGGTGTCGGCGTGCCGATGGTGCTCGTCAGCGGCAAGCTCGCCGCGGCGCGCGTCGAGGCCTACGTCGGGCGCTGACGGCTCGACGCTCAGGCGTCTCAGGGCGCCGGCACGAGGACGCGCAGGGCGTCGGGCAGCGCACGGAACGTCGTCGGCGACGCCTCGAGCAGGTCGCCGTCGGCATAGACATCCCCGACGTGGGGCGTGATGACGCGGATCTCGCGTCCGCGCAGCGCTCGAACACGTACCCCGTCGACATGGGTGCCGCGAAACAGGCGCGGCAGCATCGCCGGGTAGTGCCAGCGTGGGATGTCGGTGACGACGGTGACGTCGAGCAACCCGTCGCTCATCGACGCGTCGGGGTTGACGCGCATCCCGGCGCCGAATCGCCCCGAGTTGCCGATCGCGACGTTCCACCCGGTGAACTCGTGCGTCACCCCGTCGACGACGAGCGTCAACGGTCGCGGCCGCGCGTGCACGAGCGTTCGAGCGCCGCCGTAGGCGTAGACGAGCGAACTCGGCACCGCGCGCGGAGCGTCGTTGGCGTACGTGTTCGCCATCGAGTCGTAGCCGAGCGTCGCCACACCGAGGAAGACCGTGGCGGTCGACGGGTCGCCGTCGCCGGCCAGTCCGACGTCGAGGCGGCGTTCGCGCGCGACGGCGAGCAGCTGCGCGGCGCGTCGCACGTCGCCCGGGCCCCCGAGTGCGCGGACGAGGTCGTGCCCACGCCCCGCGGGCAACGGCGCCATGAGGCAGCCGCTGACGACGGCGCCCGCGGCCACCCGCCCGTAGAGCCCGTCGCCGCCGAGCGTGACGAGCAGGTCGTCGACGCTCGCGTCCGCGGCGACCTGCGACGCGTGGTCCGCCGACCGCGTGACCACGACGTCGACGTGCCAACCGTGCGCGCGCAGGATGTCCGTTACCGGATCGATCATGCGCAGCGTCGCACCCTTGCGCGCAGCCGGGTTGACGACCAGGGTGACGGGCCGCGTCATGACGCCCCGGCCTCGCACGCGTCGGGGGCGTCGTCGACCGGCGGAACGAGCTTGCCGGGGTTGAGGATTCCGGCCGGGTCGAGCTCGTTCTTCACCGCGCGCAGGATGCGCGCGCCGAGCTCGCCCATCTCGTCAGCGGCCCAGGCGCGGTGGTCGGTGCCGACGGCGTGGTGGTGCGTGATCGTGCCACCGTGTGCCGCGATGACGTCGCTCGCGGCCGTCTTGACGCGGCGCCACTGGGCGAGCGGGTCGCTCTCCTCGCGGCAGAAGAACGTGTAGTAGAGCGAGGCGCCGCCGTCGTAGAGGTGCGAGACGTGGCACTGGACGACGGCGTGCGGGCCGATCTCGGCGCTGATCGCATCGCGCACCGCGCGGTAGAGCGTCGGCAGGTTCGCCCACGTCGTCGCCGTCTCGAGCGTCTCGACGAAGATGCCGCGATCCATGAGGTGGTCGCGCTGGTAGGGCCCGCGGAAGCGGTGGCTGATCCAGTGCTCGGCGATCGACGCGGGCGCACGTCGCGCACCCGACGCGCGCAGCACGCGGTGCGCCTGTCGCCGGCGCCGACGCAGGGTGGTGCGGTCGGTGTCCTCCCAACGCAGCACCCCGAGCGACGGCTCGCGGGCGCCGCGCGCGGCGAAGGTCGCCATCGCCGCGAGCCCTCGCGCCGACTGGGCCAGGATCGTGCGTGATTCCTCACCGTCGGAGAGGCGGCTGACGTCCGGCATGACGCCGTGGCCGAGATCCTGCGCGAGCGCCCGGAACGCGTCGAACCCGTCGGTGAACGAGTCGAACGCCCAGGTCTCGTAAGCGAACTCGGTCGGTCCCTCGTGCAGCTGCAGCGTCATCTCGGTGATGACGCCGAGCGTGCCCTCGCTGCCGATGAGCACGTCGATGAGCTTCGGCCCGGCGGCCGTCGCCGAGCTGGGAGTCCGCCCGCCGAGCGTCAGCTCGCCCTCGGGCGTGGCGAGGGTGACGGCGACGACGTTCTGCTCGAACCGTCCGTACCCGGAGGACGCCTGCCCGGAGCTGCGCGTCACGAGATATCCGCCGAGCGTTGCCTGTTCGTAGCTCTGCGGGAAGTGTCCGAGCGTGAGTCCGCGCGGACGCAGCACGGCTTCGAGCTGGGCGCCGCGCAGCCCGGGCTGGAGCGTCGCGGTGCGCGACGTCTCGTCGATGCTGACGACGGCGTCGAGGCGCCGTAGGTCGAGACTGATGACGCTCGCGAACCGACCGCGCACGGGGTCGACACCGCCGACGACGCTCGTGCCACCGCCGAACGGGACGACGGCGATCTCACGCTGCGCGGCGAGGCGCAGCACCTCGACGACCTCGCTGCCGTCGGCGGGAAACACGACGGCGTCCGGCGCGTGACTGCCGTCGCCGGTGCGCAGCCGGTACAGGTCGGGGTAGCTCTTGCCCCCGGCGTGCTCGATGCGCTCGCGTCGTTCGACGCTGACGTGCGCGTCGCCGACGAGTGTGCGCAGGGCGGCGAGGTCGTCGTCGTCGAGGGTGGAGGCGGGCAGCTCGACGTCGTCGAGCGCGACGGGCGGAGTGTCCTGCTCAGCCGGTTCGATGCCCTTGGCGAGCTTCAACCCGCGCCAGACGAGCGGGGAGAGTTCTTTCTTGAGCTGCGGGTCTCCCCAGCCGTGCCACACCGAGCGCGGGGCGGTCTCGACGAGGTTCGCGTCATCCTTCATGTCTCCATCATGCCGTGCGTGAGACACTGACTCACGATTTGTCTCAATGTTTCATCGTTTCGACGGGCCAATCGTGGCGGCGACCGCACAGCGAGGAGGACGCATGACGCAGGACGATGCAATCCTGGCCGCAGTGCGGGCGGAGGTCATCGCCTACGGTTTTCGCCGCGCGACGATGACGTCGGTGGCCCGCCGCGCAGGCATGAGTCGGGCCACCCTCTACCGACGTGGCGCGACGCTCGACGACCTCGTGCGCGAGGCCCTCGTCGCCGACTTCGCCGCCGCCGCAAGCGACGCGCTGCCCCAGGTTCCCGCGAACGAACCCGCGGGCGAACCCGCAAACGACGAGGCGGGCGCCGTCACCCGCGACGTCATCGTCCGCGCCGCGATCACCACGCTCGAGGCGCTCTCGACGGAGTTCACGCAGGCGCTGATCGAGCACGACCCCGAACTGCTCCTGCCCTATCTCGTCGAACGTGTCGGGCGCAGCCAGCGCAGCATTCTCGACGCGTTGAGCGCCGCGATCGCCCTCGCGCAGCTCGATGGCTCGGTGCGCGATGCGCCGGCCGACGTCCTCGCGATGGGCGCGATGCAGGCGCTCATGCCCTACCTCGTCAGTCGTCGACCGCTCGAGCAGATCGCCCCTCGTCAGGTGTGGCTCGTCGAGGCGGCCCATCTGCTCGACGGGTACCTCGCGCCCAGCCCGGCAGCCTCTGACCACCGGACCACCCCCACGGAAGGCCGCTCCTGATGTCGACCGCCCCCTGCC